>CAZCRC010000119.1:0-3459 GCA_964500995.1 uncultured Actinomycetes bacterium | reverse complement strand
CCCGCGATCGGCGCTTCGTCGTCACCTACACCGACCGAGCCGGAGATACGCGCGTCGTGGCGTATCGAACCAAGCAGTCCCACCGCAATGTCGCGGCGCCCCGCAGCGCCCGCACGCTGCTGCACATCAACCAGCCGGAGAGCAACCACAACGGTGGGCAACTGGCGTTCGGGCCGGACGGCCTGCTGTACGTGGCCACCGGCGACGGCGGCGGCGCCGGCGACCCCGGCAACAACGCCCAGGACCTGGCCTCGCCACTGGGCAAGATCCTCGCTGTCCCGGTGACCGGATCGTGGCCCCGCTCGGCCTCGGGGCGCATTCCGGCCAACTGGACGCTCCCCGCCGGTGCCTTCGCTTCCCGCCCGCCGACTCTGCCTCGGATCTATGCCTACGGGCTGCGCAATCCGTGGCGGTTCACGTTCGATCGAGGGAGCGGGGACCTGATCATCGCGGACGTCGGTCAGGACCAGTGGGAAGAGGTCAACCGCCTCCCAGCCGGAACGCCCGCCGGAACGAACTTCGGTTGGCGAGTCCTCGAAGGCCCCGACCGCTACGGTCCCGGATCCACGGCGGGGACCACGCCGCCAACCCTGAGCAAGAGCCACGATGACGGCTGGTGCTCCATCACCGGAGGTGTGGTGGTCCGCGATCGGGCGGTTCCCGCGCTGTATGGCCAGTATCTGTTCGCCGACTTCTGTCGGGGCCGCATCTCCGCCGCAACGTTGGGCAGTGCCACCCCAGCCAGTGATCAGGACACCGGGTTGTCCATCGCGTCGGTGTCGTCGTTCGGCCAGGACGACCGCAACCGGGTCTACGTGGCTTCGCTGGACGGACCGGTCTACCGGATCCGCTGAGGTCGGGACCTACTGGTCCGTCGAGTCCCCGCTGCTCTTGCCCGCGGAATCGAAGTCGAACTCGAACTCGAACTCGCCGTCGAACATCTTCTCCTTGATGGCCCGCTCGGCGTCCTTGCCGACCAGGTCATACGGGTCGTTCTTGTCGATCGGGTCGCCGGGGCACACATGCGACACGTCCTTGTAGACCGTCTCTTGGCCGTAGGGCCCGGTGCCGATGATGACGAGTTGCACGGTCCGGTTGATCGGCAGGCCACCCAGGGTCCCGGTCCAGTCGCCGTCGGCGTAGATGAGCTGCCGGGTTCGGGTGATCTTGTCCTTGGGGATGCGGGCCTCGGCCACCACGTCGTCGAACTCTCCGCGGATCACCCGCACCACCATGGGCACGCTGAACGTCACGGGGCAGGTGCCCGCCATCGGGTCGCTGATCTGAACAGACAGCTTCGGCGGCTTGCCCAGCCGCGCCTCGAGGCGGTCCGCCTTCGTCTGCCGGTCTGGGTCCGCCTCGTTTTGCGAGCCACGAAGCGAGTTGTCGACCTTCTGCGCCGCCGCGGCCGCGCGGTCGCTGGATCGGGTGGCGGTGGGTTCTGGTTCCGCTTCGACCAGCGGGGGACCCTTCGGCGCGATGAGCCACAACAGACCGCCCACCGCCACACACGCTGCCACTGTGATCGTGATCAGCCTGCGCCACGACCCGTCCACCTGTTGCGCCACGCACCGACTGTACGTCGTGTTCCGGACACGCAGCGACAGAACCGGGCAAGATCGGACCATGAGCGTGGAGTGGCTGGCCGAACACCGTCCGAACCAGCGGTGGGCCCCACGGGGACTTCCCGGCTGGCTTCAGCTCGTGCCGGGCTGGGCGGCCCGGGCGGCGTCGGAGTCCCGCTTCCCGCTCGAGATCGCCCAACTGCAGGCACAGTTCCTGCGTGATCCCCGCGCCGCCTCAAGAGGGTTGCCGTCCGGCGGAGGCCGCCCGGTGCTGGTGATTCCGGGATTCGGATTCGGTGACCCCTCGACTCTGCCGCTCCAATGGGCGCTGCACGCTGGCGGCTATCACGTGGTCAAGTCCGGAATCATCGCCAACGTGCGCTGTTCGGACCGGGTGGTCGACGACCTCGCCCGAGTGGCGCAACGCGCCGTCGCCGACGACGACGGGCGGCGGTTGCTCGTGGTGGGGCACAGCCGCGGCGGCAGGTTGGCCCGCGGGTTGGGGGCGAGGCACCCGGAATTGGTGGAGCGGGTCGTGTCGATCGGAGCGCCCCTGAATCACGAGTTCGCCTTCTACGAGATCCCGCAGCCGTTGGTCGGCGTGCTGAAGGTGGTCCACCACAACGATCCGGTGCTCCGGGAGCGTCAGTGCGTCACCCCCGACTGCACCTGCCCGTACATGGCCGCCACCCGACGACCCATGCCACCCGAGGTCGACCTGGTGTCGATCTATACGACGTCGGACGGCATCGTCGACTGGCGTGCGTGCGTCGTCCCGGGGGCCACGAACATCGAGGTCAGCGGCAGCCACCTGGGCATGGGCCTCAAGCCCGCCACCGTACGGATCGTCATGGAGCAACTGGCCGACGCGTCATGATCCGCCGCCGGGACACGCTGGCTCCGGCCGAAGCGCGGCGCGCCGTCCTGGCGGCGCAGGGTTTCGCAACGACCGGAACGGAAGCGTCGCCCGGCCGTCGGCAACTCCTGGCCGGTGCCCGCCGACTGGGCGTGCTGCAGATCGACTCGGTCAATGTGTTGTCCCGAGCGCACTACTTGCCGCTGTTCAGCCGGCTCGGGCCCTACGACCGGGGGTCGCTGGATGACCTTGCGGCGCGACGCCCCCGCCACCTGTTCGAGTACTGGGCGCATGAGGCGTCGCTGGTACCGATGCAGACCCAGCCGCTGCTGCGGTGGCGCATGGCACAGGGCCATGCCTGGGGAGGCGTGTCGCAAAGCGCCGAGGAGCAGCCGCAACTGATCGCCGATGCGCTGGCCTGCGTCGCTGAGATCGGACCCGCCACGAGCACCGAGATCGAGGCGGCACTCGCCCACTCCGGCCCCCGGCCCACCGGCCATTGGGGGTGGAACTGGTCGGCGGTCAAGCAGGTCCTGGAGCACCTGTTCTGGTTGGGTGAGATCACGACCGCGGGTCGGGACGGGCAGTTCCGGCGCCGCTACGCGCTGACAGCGGCGGTTCTGCCCGCCCAGATCCTGGCGGTTCCCACTCCGCCGCGGGCCGATGCCATCCGAGGCCTGGTTGCTATCGCTTCGCGCGCGTTGGGCGTGGCGACCGCGGCAGATCTGCGCGACTACTTCCGACTCGGCGCCGCTGCCACCAAGACCGCGATCGCTGATCTCGTCGACGCCGGTGAACTCCTTCCTGTCACCATCGCGGGTTGGCCACCGGCCTGGCGGCATGTCCGCGCGGTGGTTCCCCGGCGGATCACTCACGACGCACTGCTGGTGCCGTTCGATCCACTGATCTGGGAGCGCTCCCGCGTGGAGCGACTGTTCGGCATGCGGTACCGCATCGAGATCTACGTGCCGGCTGCCAAACGTGAGTACGGCTACTACGTCCTGCCGTTCCTGCAGGACGATCGACTGGCCGCGCGGG
>CAZCRC010000118.1:0-6579 GCA_964500995.1 uncultured Actinomycetes bacterium | reverse complement strand
GGAACCGTCGTCATCTGCGGCCTCAGTCCCGCGTGACCGACGGGTGCGCCCCTGCTGTGACGAGGTCATGCACCGCGTTCTGCGGGTCGCCGCCGGTGACCAGGCTCTC
Organism: uncultured Actinomycetes bacterium; assembly: GCA_964500995.1. Lineage (GTDB taxonomy): Bacteria > Actinomycetota > Actinomycetes > S36-B12 > CAIWTL01. The sequence continues at coordinate 6,470 of CAZCRC010000118.1, read as the reverse complement.
GCCGACCAGCACCGCGTCGGCGCCTTCGGCCGCGTAGGCGAGCAGATCGCGAGGGCCACGAACCCCCGACTCAGCGATACGGACACAGGAGTCGGGGATCGACGGCACGACCTGGGCGAACGTGCCGGTGTCGACAGCGAGGGTCTTGAGGTTACGGGCGTTGACCCCGATCACCGTGGCGCCTGCGGCCACAGCCCGATCCACCTCGGCGGAGTCGTGGACCTCGACCAGCGGAGTCATCCCCAGCGATTCGGTGCGCTCAATCAGCGACACCAGGGCTTCCTGGGGCAGTGCCGCCACAATCAGCAGGACCACGTCGGCGCCGGCGGCGCGAGCCTCCCACAGTTGGTACGAGGTGACCACGAAGTCCTTGCGCAGGACGGGGATGTCGACCGCCGCGCGCACCGCGACGAGATCGGCCAGGGAACCACCGAAGCGGCGTTCCTCTGTCAGCACGCTGATCATGTGGGCCCCGCCAGCCTCGTAGGCGCGCGCCAACTCGGCGGGGTCGGGGATGTCGGCGAGGTGGCCGCGACTGGGGCTGGACCGTTTGACCTCGGCGATGACCTTGACGCCATCGCTTCGCAGCATTCCCACCACGTCCCGGGGGTGCGGCACGGATGCGGCCCGTTCCTTGAGTTGGTCGAGCGAGGTTGTGGCCATGCGGCGGTCCACATCGGCGCGGACGCCGACGAGGATGTCATCCAGCACGCTCACCCGACGCCCCTCCCATTCGCCCCGCCAGGATCTCCCACCCTAACTGACGCCGGAACCGGCGCCCGTCAGCCCCCGACGGGAGGGAACGGGGCAGGAACACCGTGAACGCCGCACCACCCTCAGGGGCCAGGTCGGCTCGCGCGACGCCACCAAGGCGAGCCGCCAGTCGGCCGACGAGCGCGAGGCCCACGCCGGAGCCGACCTTGCGGACCCCCTGGTACCGCGAGTACAGCGCCGCCGGCTCGAAAGCGACTCGGCGATCGTCAGCGGTCAGTCCCGGGCCGCCGTCGCGCACGGCCACCGCCGCCCATGCGCCGGCACCTCCGACGGCCAGCACGATGGGCCGTCCAGCGGGGGTCACGCGGAGGGCGTTCTCGGCGAGGTTGTCGATGATCTGGCGGGTCCGGACCGGGTCGGTTCGCGCCCACACCGGCTGCGTCGGGAGTTCCGCGCGGAACACCACCCCTACCCGGTCACACCGGGCGCGCCAGACCTGGGCTGCCTCTTGTGCCAGTGCGACCAGGTCCACGTCGATGGGCTGGATCGTCAGGTCCACGGCATCGAGGCGGGACAGGTCAAGTAGGTCGGCGACGAGGCGGTCGAGGCGGTCGGCCTCAGCGGTCATGACCCGCCCCGTTCTGGCGACCTCGGATTCCGGGACCATGTCGTCGGCGAATGCTTCCGCGAAGCCACGGATCGCGGTCAGCGGGGTCCGCAGTTCATGCGACACCGAGAGCAGGAACTGCCGTTGCCGTCCCTCGCTGACCTCCAGCGCGGCGGAGAGGTCGTTCAGCGACTGCGCGATGTCGGCGACCTCCCGGGCTCCCTGGGTGCTGACCTGCACACCCCGTTCCCCCACGGACAGCGCCCGCGCGGTGGCGGCGAACTGCCGCAGAGGTCGGGTGAGGCGCCGTGATGCCAGGTATCCCAGAACCGAGGCCACCAGCACCCCGACCAGGACTGCTCCCAGCAGCCGACGCAGACCCTGCAGCGGTGGTTCGACGACCGTGTCCACGGGAGCCAGCAGCACGACGCCGTAACCGATGTCTACGGGGCGTGCGGCGACCAGGTACTCGGCGCCGTTGATGGTGACCTCAGTGCTGACGTCGCTCCCGGCGATCACCGCACGTTGGTCAGCAGGAGACAAACCCGGCGCAGGCTCCAACTCGGAACCGATCAGGTAGGCGGAGATCTCCTGCGAGGTGAGGACCTCGTCCAGTCCAGCCGAGCCGGGTTCGAAGCTCGAGGTCTCCAACGCCGCCACAGTGACGTCGGCCAGCCGATCCAAGGTGGCGCCCGCCTGCGCCCGAGCCGCTCCGCTGATCAGCGGGATTGAGACTGCGACGGTGACGATCGCCGACACCAGGGCCACCACGATGCACAGCAGCACCGCCCGTCCGGACAGACTGCCCAGCAGTGAGACACGTCGACGGTCGACTACCCGTTCATTGCTCATGGGCCGAGCCGGCAGGGTCGGCGGCGGAGTAGCCGACACCGCGCACGGTTCGGATCGGTGACGCTGCTCCCAACTTGCCACGTACCTGCGCGACGTGAACGTCGACGGTGCGGGTGCCGCCCGCAGCGGAATACCCCCACACCTCGGACAGCAGTTCCTCGCGGGTGAACACGCGACCCGGACGCGCCATCAGATGACCGAGCAGGTCGAACTCCGTGGCCGTCAGTTCCACCGGACTGCCGGACACGGTGACCTGGTGGGAGGCGCGGTCCAGCGAGACGTCACCCACCCGCAGCACCGCGGCGGCGGTCTCCGGACCGGCCGCGCGCCGAACCGCCGACTTCACCCGGGCGACAAGTTCGCGGGGACTGAACGGTTTCGTGATGTAGTCATCGGCCCCCATCTCCAGTCCCATGACCCGGTCGACTTCGTCATCGCGGGCGGTGCAGAACAACACCGGGGTCCAGTCGTTGTCGGCTCGCATCGCCCGACACACATCGAGGCCGTCCATTCCGGGCAGTCCGACGTCCAGGACCACGGCCACTGGACGGTTGCGGCGCAGTTCCTGCAGTGCCTGCTCGCCACTGGTAGCAGCGACCACGCTGAATCCCTCACGCGTCAGGTACAACTTGACGACGTCGCGGATGGCCGGTTCATCCTCGACGTGCAGGACCAGTCCGCGCATATGGCGTCAGTGACCGGACTCGGCGGTGGCCGCAGACCGGTCCGAGTCGGCATCGTGCTTGGGAGTCTTGCCGTAGCCCATCCCGGCCATGACCCGCCCGACGATCCCCCCGAGGATGAACAGGCCCACGCCACCGATCCAGAACATGGGCCAGTTGCCCAGGACCACGGCCAGCGTCCCGAAGAAGAACGACACCATCATGATGGTGACGGCCGTCCAGGCGGCAGGTGTGTTGCCGTGCGATTGATTGCTCACGTCGTTCCCTCTCGGTTCCCTCGGTCGGCCGGGACGGCCGGTTGCATCGTCGCCGCTACCGCAACAGCCTTCAGCACTGCTGCCGCCTTGTCACGGCATTCCTGATCCTCCCGCGCCGGATCGGAGTCTGCCACCAGGCCGGCCCCTGCCTGCACGTACGCCACATTGTTGCGGATCAACGCCGTCCGGATGGCAATGGCCATGTCCGACCCGCCCGCGAAGTCCAGATATCCGACCGCTCCCCCGTACAGACCCCGCCTGCTGGGCTCCAGGTCGTCGATGATCTGCATGGCACGCGGTTTCGGTGCGCCGGACAAGGTTCCCGCTGGGAAGGTTGCCGACAGCGCGTCGTAGGCCGTGCGTCCGGGGGCCAGGTCACCCACCACGGTCGACTCCAGATGCATGACGTGGCTGTACCGCTCGACGGCCATGAACTCCACGACCTCGACGGACCCTGGAGCGCTCACGCGGCCCAGATCGTTGCGTCCGAGGTCCACCAACATGAGGTGTTCGGCCCGCTCCTTCTCGTCCGCAGCGAGGTCGTCGGCCAGTCGGGCGTCGGTCTCGGGGTCCGCCGATCGTGGCCGGGTCCCTGCGATCGGGTGCATGGTCGCGCGACCATCCGCCACCGTCACGAGCGCCTCGGGCGACGAGCCCACGATGTCCCACCCGGTGGGGTCGTCGTCAGTGCCGGGCAGTCGCAGAAGATACATGTAGGGGCTCGGGTTCGTGGCGCGCAGAACGCGGTAGACGTCCAACGCACTCGCCGGGCAGTCGACCTCGAAACGCTGCGACAACACGATCTGGAACGCATCACCGGCGCGGATGTGCTCCTTGGCTACCTCGACCCCGGCCATGTACTCCGCTTGCGTGGTGCGTTCCCGCACCAATGGTTCAGCGGCGTTGTCCACGGTCATGGGATTCGTGGCAGGTGCCGCCGCCAGGTCCGCCGTCATACGGTCCAGCCGGGTCACCGCGTCCTGCCAGGCCTCATCCACTCGCTCGGCGGAGTTGTCGAAGTTGATGGCGTTGGCGATGAGCGTCACGGTGCCGTCAGTGTGATCCACGACAGCGAGGTCTCTCACCAACAGCATGCCGAGTTCCGGCAGGCTGAGTTCGTCGGGGTTGTTGTCGGGCAGTCGCTCCCAGCGCCGGACCACGTCGTAGGACAGGTACCCGACTAGGCCCGAAGTGAATGGCGGCAGACCCGGCTGGGCCGACGTCGCCAACGAGGCAACGGTGTCTCGCAGCATGGCCACGGCGGGCCCGTCGGTGGGAAGTCCCGCTGGCACCCGGCCGACCCAGTGCCCCTCACCGTCGACGGCGGTGAGCATGGCAGCACTGGCGACACCGACGAACGAGTACCGGGCCCAGTTTCCCTGCTCGGCGGATTCGAGGAGGAACGTTCCCGGTCGTTCCTGGGCGAGTGCCCGGTACACGGCGATGGGCGTGAGGTCGTCGACCACGAGGGTCCGGGTGACGGCGACGACCCGACGGTCTTGGGCCAGTTCCCGGAATCCGGCGAGGTCGGGGCTGACGGTCACGACCCCACCCGGACGTCGCGGCCGGTGAAGCACGAGCGGGTACCGGTGTGACACGCCGGTCCGACCTGGTCCACCGTGAGGAGCAGGGTGTCGCCGTCACAGTCCAGGGCCACCGCGCGAACGGTCTGCCGGTTGCCGGACGTCTCGCCCTTCACCCACTGCTGCTGCCGAGATCGGCTGTAGTAGGTCGCCGCTCCCGTGGTCAGGGTGGCCTCCAAGGCCGTGCGATCCATCCACGCCATCATGAGCACTTCGCCGCTCTCGCCGTCCTGGGCGATGGCAGGCACAAGTCCGGCGTCGTTGAAGGTGACCCGGCTCAGCAGGTCGGTGATGGCGGCAGCCGCGGGGGCAGTGGACATGCCCCCATTGTGCCCGGTGAACGCGAGGTTAAGAGGTCGGTGTCACACGCCGCCCCGGTAGTCCCTACGATAGCCCCGTGTCAGCGATCGACCTTGCGCGTGCCGAACGGGCGGACCTGTGCGACCTGCTCGAAGAAGTGGGCCCCGATGAACCCACCCTCTGCGACGGCTGGGCGACGCGTGACCTCGCCGCCCACCTCGTCGTGCGTGAAGGTCGGCCCGATGCCGCGCTGGGCATCCTGGGTGGGCCGTTGGCCGCGTGGACCGAGAAGGTGCAGAACGACGCCGCCTCGCAGGACTACGAGAAACTCGTCCGACTGGTACGCACCGGTCCCCCCATCTGGTCCTACTTCCGACTGCCGTGGGTGGACGGCCAGCTGAACACCATCGAGTACTACGTCCACCATGAGGACGTCCGCCGCCGGCCGGGCACCGAGTGGACGGTGCGGGAACTCGATGACGACCTGCAGGACTTCCTGTGGGACCGCTTGACCCTCGACTTCCCGTGGGATGCCATGAAGTTGGCGGGACGGGGTTGGTTCGGCGGCGTCAAGGGTGGTGTCACTCTTGTGCGCAGCGACGTCGAAGGCGCCGAACACAAGGCGAAGTCCGGTGACCCGATGGTCAAGGTCACGGGCACTCCCGGCGAACTGATCATGGTCGCGTTCGGCCGCAGCGAGGTTGACGTCGACGTCACCGGTGATCCCGAGGCCGTGGCGGCGTTCAACCAGTCACGCCTGCACATCGACACCGACGACTTGTTGCCTCCTCAGGACTGAGCAGCAGGCTGCCGCACCGGGTACCCGGCCACAGCCAACTCGTCCTTGACTGCCCCGATCGTCGTCGTCCCGAAGTGGAACACGCTCGCGGCCAACACTGCGTCAGCTCCGGCGGCCACCGCGGGGACGAAGTCCGCCGGAGCACCGGCACCACCACTGGCGATTACGGGCAGGGTGGTCACTGCCCGCACCGCGCGGACCATTTCGACGTCGAATCCCGACGTTGTGCCGTCCGCGTCCATCGAGTTCAGCAGGATCTCCCCCGCGCCGAGTTGCTCAGCACGACGGACCCACTCGACCGCGTCGAGACCCGCTGATCGGCGGCCGCCGTGGGTCGTGACCTCGAATCCGCTCGGCTGGTCGGCCGCGCGGCGGGCATCCACCGACAACACCACACACTGCGAGCCGAACCGCGCTGACGCCTCGGCCAGCAAGTCGGGATTGGCGATGGCGGCGGTGTTGACGCCGACCTTGTCAGCTCCGGCGCGCAGCAAAGTGTCGAAGTCGGCGGGAGTGCGAACCCCACCGCCGACGGTGAGCGGTATGAACACCTGCGCGGCAGTCCGTCGGACGACGTCGACCATGGTGGAACGCCCGGAGTGGCTGGCTGAGATGTCCAAGAACACCAGCTCGTCAGCGCCGGACTCGCTGTACCGCGCGGCCAACTCCACGGGG
>CAZCRC010000117.1:0-6583 GCA_964500995.1 uncultured Actinomycetes bacterium | reverse complement strand
ACCATCTCGTTGCGGTCCCAGGAGTGCTGCGGATCGAGCGGCATCTGCTCGATGAAGCGCAGCGACACCCCCTGCTCCAGCGCCCACAACAGCAGGGTGGGAGCCTCGTCGTCATTGACGCCCCGCATCAATACGGTGTTGATCTTGACGGGGTTCAGTCCGGCGGCCTTCGCAGCTGTGATGCCGGCCAGCGTGTCCACGAGCCGGTCGCGGCGGGTGAGGCTGCGGAATCGTTCCCGGTCCAGGGTGTCCAGGCTGACGTTGACCCGCCGCAGCCCCGCATCGGCGAGCGGAGCAGCAAGCCCCGGCAGGCGCAGTCCGTTCGTGGTCAACGACACCTCGGGTGCCGTTGGCAGGGCGGCGATGCGCGCCACAACGTCGACCACGTCGGGACGAAGCAGCGGTTCACCACCGGTCAATCGCACAGTTCCGATGCCGTGGTCGACCGCGATCGCGACGAGGCGCATCAGTTCCGGGGTCGTCAGTTGCTCGTCGCTGGGCAGCCAGGGCAGACCCTCCGCAGGCATGCAGTAGGTGCAGCGCAACGAACAGCGGTCGGTCAATGACACCCGCAGGTCACGATGCACCCGTCCGAACGTGTCGACGAATGGCTGTGTAGTCATGGACAGTTCACCCACTCACTGGTGCCGTCGGCGAAGGTCTGGTGTTTCCAGATCGGCAACCGCTCCTTGGCGGTGTCCACCAACCAGGCACCGGCGTCGAACGCCTCGCTGCGGTGTGCGGCGCACACGGACACGAAGTACGCGAGGTCGCCGATTGCCAGATCACCGACCCGATGGCGCGCGGTGGCGGCGAGGACGCCGGGCCGTTGGAGGGCCTCGGCGACCACCTCGCGCAGGATCGTGTCGGCGCCCGGGTGCCCTTCGTACGTCAGGGCGGTCACCGGTCGGCCGTGGTCGTGGTCGCGGACCCGGCCCTCGAACGTCACGACCGCTCCGGCATCCGGCCGGGCGACCGTCGCCGTGACGGCAGCGACGTCAATGGGGGCGGCACTCACCCACGGTGCCTCGGAGACTTCGTGGGGGACGGACTCGGCGGGAGGGGTCGGAACTTCGGCAGCGTCCCGGGTGCCGTGGCCCCCGCCGGCCAGCATCTGCACCGCGTGCGGAACGAGGGGGGCGACGACCTGCCACCCATCCCGCACTCCACCTGGACTGCCGGGCAGCGCGACGATCAGTGCTTGGTGCAGGGTCCACGCTCCCGCGCGCGACAGGTCCGTCGTGGGAATCTGGTCGCGGGCAGTCGATCGAAGCAGTTCCCCGATCCCGGGCACGGCGACAGCGCCCAGCGAGGCGATCGCTTGTGGCGTCACGTCGCGGGGCCCCAGCCCAGTGCCGCCCGTGCACACGACGACGCGAACACCGGTGGCGACAGCGCGCGAGATGACTCGTGCGATCTGGTCGAGGTCGTCGGCCACGACATGTGCTTGGACGTCCGTGATCCCGCTGGCCGTGATCAGTTCGACGGCCAGCGGCCCGGACCGGTCGGTCTGGGGGTCTCGGCTGGCCGTGTCGGAACACGTGAGGACCAGAATGCGGATGTTCATCGGGACCAGTCCCCGGAGCGGCCACCGGTCTTGCTCTCGACCTGGATGTCGCCGATGGTCGCGCCGGGGTCCAGTGACTTCGTCATGTCGACAACGGTGAGGGCCGCCACAGATACGGCGGTGAGTGCTTCCATCTCGACTCCGGTGCGATCTGAGGTGCGCACGGTTGCGGTGATGTGCACGCGGCCTTCAGTGACCGTCAGGTTCACCTCGACACCGTGGACCGCGATCGGGTGGCACATGGGGATCAGGTCGGGGGTGCGTTTGGCGCCCATGATGCCCGCGATCCGGGCCACTGCCAACACATCTCCCTTGGGCACGGATCTGTCGGCGATCGCCGCCGCCGCGGCGGTGTGCACGGTGCCGGTGGCGACCGCAGTGCGCACCGTGACCTCACGCGTGGCGACGTCGACCATGTGCGCCTCGCCCTTGGCGTTGATGTGGCTGAGCCCGCTCATGTCAGTCTCCTGCTGCGTAGGGTACGGACGTGGGATCGTCCGGACGCTGGTGTGCCGTCATCCTCACCGGCGGGGCGTCGCGGCGGATGGGCCGGGACAAGGCGACCGTCACGGTGTCCGGAGTGTCGCTGCTGGACCGACTGTTGGCCGGGATCCCTGCCGGAGTCCCTGTGGTGATCGTAGGTCCTGCGACCCGGGTGCGCCGCGTCGTCCACAGAACCCAGGAGCAGCCACCCGGGGGTGGACCGGTCGCGGCTATCGCGGCGGGACTCGACCTGGTGGATCGCGAAGTCGTTGTGGTGAGTGCCGTGGACCTGCCGTTCGCCGGACCGGTGCTGGCGGACCTGGCCGATCAGTTGGCCGCCGCTCCCGACGACGTCGATGCCGTGATCCCGATCGTGCAGGGCAGGGAGCAACCGCTGTGCGCTGCCTACCGCACGAGGTCGCTGCGGCAAGTGGTGGCGGCGATCGCGGACCCGGCCGGGCAGTCGATGCGCACCGTCACGAGCGGATTGCGGCATGTCCCGGCCACCGTCGCGGCTGCGGCCGTCACAGATGTGGACACCCCGGAGGAACTGGCGGCGGTGCGGCTCGACGCTGCCGACATAATGGCCACGACTCAGGAGGTTCGGATGCAGGACTGGATCACAGCCATCGCCGCGGAACTGGGGGTATCCCCGCAGGTCGACGTCGACGCTGTACTGGACATTGCCAAGGACGCGGCGCATCAGGTGCAACGACCCGCGGCGCCGGTGACGACCTACCTGGTAGGACTCGCGGTGGCCGCTGGGATGACGGTCGAGGAGGCGGCTGCCAAGGTCCATGCTGCGGCGCAGGACTGGCCGCAGGACCCGTCGCTCGATGCCTGACGTCTCGTGGGAGTCGGCGCGTCGAATCGCACGCGAGGCGGCTGGCCCACTCCCCGCTGAACGGACTCCCTTGGCCGAGGCGGTCGAGCGAGTCCTCGCGGAACCGGCGCTCGCCCTGGTGGATCTTCCGGGTTTCGACACGTCGGCCATGGATGGCTGGGCCATCTGTGGCGCGGGACCCTGGCAGATCATCGGTGCCGTGCTGGCAGGTGCCGCCCCCTCCTCGCCACTGGCGCCGGGCGAAGCCGTCACGATTGCCACAGGTGCGGCGGTCCCCCCTGGCGCCACGAGCGTGGTCCGGAGCGAGGACGGCACGGTGATCGACGGGGTGCTGCAGTCGGTGACCGCCACTGCTGGGGACCACATCCGCCCCCGGGGCGAGGAGTGCCGCGTGGGCGAGACTCTCGCCGCTGCGGGCACTGTCGTCACACCGGCCGTGGCGGGACTGCTGGCTGCCGCCGGCCTGGACCACGTCAGCGTGCGGGCCGTGCCCCGAGCAGCACTGCTGCTACTGGGGGACGAGCTGCTGGATTCCGGCCTGCCTGGGGTCGGCCAGGTCCGCGATTCGCTGGGCCCGCAACTGCCGGGCTGGCTGCGCCGCCTGGGTGCCACCGTCGACGTGGTCGTCCGGGTGGCGGACACGGTGGCAGACCTGGTGACGGCGCTGCGTTCGGCGCGTGCCTCGGGCGTGGACCTGATCCTGACGACGGGCGGCACGGCGGCCGGACCGGTGGACTGCCTGCACGCGGCGCTGGCGGAACTCGGTGGTCGGCTGTTGGTGGACTCGGTGGCCGTTCGCCCGGGCCACCCCATGGTCTTGGCGGACCTGGCAGGGGTGCCGCTGGTTGGGCTTCCGGGCAATCCGCAGAGTGCGGTGGTCAGCCTGGTGTCCCTGGGTGCGCCCGTGGTGCGGTCCATGCTCGGCCAGCCGGAGCCGCCGCTGGCCGAGGTGGCCCTGGCCGCTGACCTGAAGGCGCCGAACCACGAGAACCGACTGGTGTTGGGCACGGTGAGTGGCGGTCGGTTCACGGCTGCCTCCCACCTGGGCTCGGCGATGTTGCGGGGTCTGTCGGTGTCGGAGGGGTTCGCAGTGCTGCCCCCCACGGGAGCGGCAGCCGGTGCCGTGGTCGGCTGGCTACCGCTCCCCTGATCATCAGGAGGGCTTCTCCGCGCCGGGACGCGCGTAGTAGTGCCAGGTGATCCATGCACCGATCACGCAGGTCACGACACCGAGCCAGTAGATCAACTCCGGGTGGCCCAGGGCGAACATGAGCCCGAACACGAATGGCCCGAAGGCCGCGATCGCTGCGGTCCATCCGATGACGCCGCCGGCCTGACGGCGTTCGAAGATCATGGGCATCTGCTTGAACGTGCTCGCGTTTCCCACCCCGGCGAAGAAGAAGATCACGATCATGCCCCAGAAGAACTTGCTGAAGTCGTCGATGTTGGTGGGGTCCAACTGGAACGACGTGTACAGAGCAGAGACTCCGATACCCAGCACGGCCACGAGGGTGACCCGACCACCGCCGACGCGGTCGGCGACCGGACCGGCGAGGACTCGCGCGGCCGATCCGACCAGGGCACCCCAGAACGCGTAGGCGGCCGGGTTCACACCGGCGGCCCCGAACGCCTCGGTGCCGTAGAAGTTCTTCATGAGCAGGGCGAACTGAGCCGCCAGGCCAGAGAACGTACCGAAGGTGATGATGTAGAGCACGGTCATGAGCCACGTGTGCTTGTTCGAGAAGATGTCGAGTTGGTCCTTCACGCCGCGTGCCTGCACCGGGACGCTGCGCAGCAGCGCGTACGCCAGGATCGTGGCGACGATGACGAACGGCACCCAGATCCAGGCGGCGTTCTGATACCAGACCTGCTTGTCGATGCTCTTGGCCTGGTCGACGAAGTTCTGGGAGGCGCCCAGGACCCCGATCATCGAGAAGCCGACGATCCAGGGGGTCACGAACTGCACGATGCTGACACCGAAGTTGCCGACGCCCGCTTGGACTCCGAGGGCGGTGCCCTGCTTGGCGCGGGGGAAGAAGTAGCTGGTGCTCGGCATGAACCCGCTGAACACACCACCGCCGATACCGGCGAGGAAGGCCAGCAGCAGCAGCACGGTATAGGACGTGTTCGGGTTCGTGACGGCGATCCCCCAGCCGACCAGCGGGATGAGCAACAGGGCGGTGCTCAGCCAGACCAGCTTGCGGGTGCCCATGATCGGCGGCAGGAACATCCACACCAGCCGAAGTCCGCCGCCGGCAAGCCCAGGCATGGCGGCCAGCCAGTACAACTGGGACGTGGTCAGGGTGAACCCGATGGAGTTCAGGATGGGAGCCAGCGCTGACACCAGGAACCACGTGATGAATCCGAGGGTCAGCGAGAATGTGGTGACGGACAGGGTCTTCCAGGCACGGCCGGAGTCCCAGGTCGCGGAGTCCTCGGGATCCCAACTGTCGAGCCAGTCCTTGCCTCGGCGCACCGGTGGGGGTGCTGCGTGAGTGGTCATGCCGGGATTCCCTTCTTGTCGGTGGCCGGCGCCGGACTGTCCGGACTCGACCCGGGATCAGGGAGCGGAGCGCCGGGCATGCCGCCGTCGGCCTCGGCCCAGTCAGTGGCGCTCTCCCCTTCCTTCTCGAACTTGTTCGCCAGTTCTGGGCTGGCTGAATGCAGCATGTGGACGACCGTCGCGTGCATCCACAGGGCACCGATGAGTGTGGTCACGAACAGCACACCGAACGTGGCCTGCGGGGCGCCGGTCCAGGCCGTCGCGTAGGCGAACAGGGGCGGCAGGAAGAAGCCACCCAGCGCACCGAGCGATCCGACGAGGCCGCCGACCGCGCCGACGTCGTGGGGGAAGTACTCCGGGATGTGCTTGTACACGGCGGCCTTACCGATGCCCATGGCACAGCCGATGATGAAGACGAGCACGGTGAACAGGACCACTCCCACGGTCCAGGGCAAGACCTGGCGGGGTTCGCCGCCGGGTTGCTGCAGCACGATGTAGCCGTACGGCATCATCAGGATTCCGCTGGCGACGAGCATGGTGCCGAACGTCGCGTACATGACCTTGCGGGCGCCGACGCGGTCGGAGATATAGCCACCCACGGGCCGCAACAGTGAGGCCGGGAAGATGAAGAGCGCCGTCAGCAGTGCGGCCTGGGACAGTGGAAGCCCATAGACGTCCACGTAGTACTTGGGCAGCCAGGCCGCGAGCGCGACATAGGCGCCGAAGACGATGACGTAGTACAGGCTGAAACGCCAGACGCGGATCTCGCGCAACGGCCGCAGCATCGACCCGAGCGAGCGTCCCTGACCGGGTTTGTGGTCGTGGCGGGGAGCCACGAACCAGGCCACGAGTGCCATGACGATCAGCAGGCCGGCGTACAGGAACGGAACGAACCGCCAGCCGCCGGGAACCAGGCCACCCAGCAGACCGGCAGCGGGAACCGCCGTGATCAGGGCCGGGCCGATGAACTTCGTCACCGAGGCGCCCACGTTGCCGGCGCCGAACACACCGAGCGCCGTGCCCTGCAGGTGACGGGGCCACCACGCGCTGACCCACGAGATGCCCACGGAGAACGAGTTGCCGGCGAAGCCAACCAGGAACGCGTAGAACAGCAGGACGCCGTACGAGGTCGCCTGGGACACCAGATAGGCGGGGATCGCGGTGAACAGGAGCATGACCGTGAACA
>CAZCRC010000116.1:0-6615 GCA_964500995.1 uncultured Actinomycetes bacterium | reverse complement strand
CTGATCCGACGATCGGCGGGCGTGGACAGCCAGGATCCGGTGGAAGTGTCGGTGCTGGCGCAACCCATAGACGGTGACGCCGCGCACTACCGTGCGGCAGGTCTGGAGCAGGGCAAGGTCTTCGACGGCCACGAGTTCGTCCTGAACGCCGAGACCTACTACGGGCTACGACTCCGCGCCCTGTGGATGAACGTCGCTTACGTCCCCCGCACTACGTTCGGCCTGAACCTCAACCAGAACTGGCGACCGCCGTTCGGCGACTATCACGGCACGACGGCCGGAGATCCGACGTTCATCATCCCGACGGCTCAGACGCACACTGAGTTCTCGCCACTTCCCGGGCTGTCCGGGTGGGCTCAGTTCGGTATCAACATCAACGGGACCGGACGCGCCATGATCACGCAGCAGCCAGTGGTCGACGGAGAGCGGCGGACCAGCCGCCGATTGACGTTCACCCACCCCATCGCACAGGACCGCACATTCCTGCTGCCGGCCACGCGCCCCGACGTCGGGGACACCGCGCGCACGCGGTACGGCCTACGGTTGTCCGATCCGCGGTACGTAGCCGACCTGTCGTTGACGCCGATGATCCGAGCCGGTGTGACGGCGGGGTACCGCTCGTTCAGTCGCTCGTTCCGCACGGACTGGATCTCGTTGCCGGCCGCGCGGGTGTCACTCGGCAATCTGTCGCTGGGACGCCACGACGGCACGCTGGCGGATCACCAGGTGGAGCCGGGAAGGAAGTCGTTCTCGCGCACTCGCGGTGACGCCAGCACTGACAACGTCGTTCCGGAAGTGCTGGCACTGCGTGCTGCGAACGACACCTACATCCGGGCCGGTCTGACCGAGAACGCCCTAATGGGGCCGGGCTCACGGGCGGTGGGCGGCTGGGAACGATTCCAGACCCACGTCGCCCGGGTGGGTCGCAACTGGCGCAGCAACCCCAAGTTCACGTTGCGCTCCAGCCAGAACGGCAAGTACGTGCGAGCAGGGGTCTCCGGCAACTCGCTGTTGGCAGCAGTGTCCGAGCGGGTGAGTCCGGACTGGGAGTGGTTCCGACGGGTCGAACTGGCCAGAGGCCGGCAGTGGGCACTGAAATCAGCGCACTCCAACCGCTTCATCGTGCTGGGCCGCGACGGGTACCTGAAGGCCACGGGCCGCGACGTGGCGGACGCTTATCGCTTCCGCCCGATCTCACTGGACAACGTCCGACGCTGAGCCCGGCGCCGCAGGAAGGTCCGCTCAGACGTTGAAGCCCACCGCGCGCAGCATCTCGCGGCCATCATCGGTGATCTTGTCCAGCCCCCACGGCGGCATCCAGACCCAGTTGATCACGTGGTCGGCGACGACGCCATCCAGCGCAGCCCGGGTTTGATCCTCGATCACGTCGGTCAGGGGGCAGGCCGCGGACGTCAGCGTCATGTCGATGATCGCCTTGTTCTCGGCGTCGACGGCCACGCCGTACACGAGCCCTAGGTCGACCACGTTGATGCCGAGTTCCGGATCGACAACATCACGCATGGCCTCGAAAACGTCCTCGTCGGTGGCAACCGTGCTCTCACTCATCAGCTTCTCCTTGCGTGGGGCCATCGGGTGGGATGACACGGACTTGATCAACTGCGTCCCGCAGTGCCATCCAGGCCAGCAGCGCGCACTTGACGCGTGCCGGGTACTTGGCGACACCGGTGAAGGCCACCAGATCGCCCAGAACGTCCTCGTCCAGCTCGGACTGGCCCTTGGAGTGCATCAGCTCGACGAACTCGTCCAACGTGGCGAACGCCTCAGTGACCGTCTTGCCCTCCACCTCGTCGAACAGCACCGACGCACTCGCCTGCGAGATGGAGCAGCCCTGGTTCCAGTACGAGACATCGGCGATCGTGTCGTCACCCCCGAGTTGCACCCGCAGCGTGATCTCGTCACCGCACGTGGGGTTGACGTGGAACACCTCGGCATCGAACGGTTCCCGCAGACCGCGGCCGTGCGGGTTGCGGTAATGGTCCAGGATCACTTCCTGGTACATGGCTTGGACGTCCATCAGATCACCCCGAAGAACCGCTGCGCCCGGACCACCGCCGCGACGAGGGCGTCGACATCGGACTTGTCGTTGTAGATGTGGAACGTCGCCCGAGTGGTGGCCGGGACGCCGAACCGGCGACATGTCGGCCAGGCGCAGTGATGTCCCACGCGGACGGCGACGCCGTCGTCGTCCAACACCTGCCCCAAGTCGTGGGGGTGGAGATCCTCGACCACGAATGAGATTGCCCCGCCGCGGTCCACCAGGTCCGTCGGACCAATGATCCGCACTCCGGGGAGTGCCTGCAGGCCCGCCAGCGCCTGGGCCGTCAGTTCCTTCTCGTGCTGCTCGACCGCACCCATGCCGATGGCGTTCAGGTAGTCCACGGCGGCATGCAGTCCGACGGCCTGCGAGATCATGGGGACCCCGGCCTCGAACCGCTGCGGCGGGTCGGCGAACGTGCTGCGCTCCATCGTGACGGTCTGGATCATCGAGCCACCGGTCAGGAACGGCGGCATCGCAGCGAGCAACTCCGAACGCCCCCACAGGCAGCCGATCCCCGTCGGGCCGAGCATCTTGTGGCCGCTCCAGGCAATGAAGTCGACACCGAGGGCAGCGACATCCACCGGCATGTGGGGTACGGATTGGCAGGCATCCAGCAGCACCAACGCACCGACTTCGCGCGCTCGTGCGGTGATGCGCGCAACATCGTTGATCGTGCCCAGGATGTTGGATTGGTGGACGAACGACACCAGTCGGGTCCGGTCGGTGATCACTGAGTCCAGCTCGGACAGATCCAGTCGGCCGTCATCGGTGAGCCCGAGCCAGCGCAGACCGACCCCGGTCTTGTCGCGCAGCTCCTGCCACGGGACCAGGTTCGCGTGATGCTCCATCTCGGTCACGACGATCTCGTCGCCCTCGTGCAGCACGAACTGCTGCGCCCCCTCGGGGAGCTCCTGGCCGCGCTGCGACTTGATGGTGGCGTTCAGGAACGCATACGCGACCAGATTGATCGCCTCGGTCGCGTTCTTGGTGAACACGACCTCGCCGGGCTGCGCGCCCACGAAGGCGGCGATCGCCGCGCGGGCGTCCTCGTAGGCGATCGTGGCCTCTTCGGCCAACTGGTGCGCGCCGCGATGTGCCGCCGCGTTGCTCGTTTCCAGGAATCGACGTTCGGCGTCGAGCACCTGAACGGGCTTGTGTGAGGTGGCTCCGGAGTCCAGATACACCAGCCGCTTACCGTCGCGCACGGAGCGCGACAGGATCGGGAAGTCGGCGCGGAGCGCGTCGACGTCCAAGGGCATCACACGCCTGCTTTCGTGAACCGTTCGTAGCCGTCAGCCTCGATGCTGTCGGCCAATTCCGGGCCGCCCTCTGCCACGATCCGGCCGTCAAGGAACACATGCACGAAGTCGGGGCGCACGTAGTTCAGGATGCGCGTGAAGTGCGTGATCAGGATGACGCCGGTGTCGCCGGTCTCCTTGGCGCGGTTGATCCCCGCCGACACGGTGCGCAGCGCATCGACGTCCAAACCAGAGTCGGTCTCGTCCAGGATCGCCATCTTGGGCTTCAGCAGTTCCAGTTGCAGGATCTCGGCCCGCTTGCGCTCGCCGCCAGAGAAGCCCTCGTTCACGTTTCGCTCGGCGAACGTGGGGTCCATGTTCAGTTCAGCCATGGCCGACTTCATCTCTTTGAGCCACAGCCGCAGTTTCGGCGCCTCACCGCGCACTGCGGTCGCCGAGGTGCGCAGGAAGTTGGACATGGACACGCCAGGAACCTCGACGGGGTACTGCATGGCCAGGAACAGCCCAGCGCGCGCCCGCTCATCGACGGTCATGTCGGCGATGTCCTGGCCGTCCAGCGTGACGGTGCCCTGGGTGACGGTGTACTTGGGGTGGCCGGCGATCGCGTAGGCGAGCGTGGACTTGCCCGATCCGTTGGGACCCATGATCGCGTGGGTCTGACCGGACTCGACGGTCAGGTCAACGCCCTTGAGGATCTCGCGCTCCTCGCCGTCGGCGTCGACGGTGACGTGCAGGTCGCGGATGTCCAGGGTGCTCATGCGGTTGTCTCCTGATTCGAGTGGCGGGCGACCTCGATGGTCGGCACTCCGTTGTTGTCACTGATTCGGGTCCGGAAGGTATCGACTGGTTCCCATGCGGGCGGCTCGTCCGGTTCGCCGGATCGCAGGTCGAAGCGGGAACCGTGAAGCCAGCACGAGATGCTGCCGTCGGCGTAGACGGTGCCCTCGCTCAACGGCACTTCGGCGTGAGTGCACTCGTCACGCACGGCGAACACCTCGTCGCCGACGCGGGCCAGACACACCGTCTCACCGGCGACGTCAACCGCGCGAGCGGACAGGTCGGCAAGGTCGGCCAGCGCGCAGACAGGCACGTAGGAGTCAGCGGTCATTGGGTCCCCCGGTGCTCAATGCGGAGAGCTCTCGGTCCACGGTCTCCATCAGGGCCGCCTCGACGTCGGCGACTCCGATGCGTCGGACGATGTCAGCGAAGAATCCGCGGACCACCAGCCGACGGGCCTCGTCAGCGGGGATGCCACGGGACTGCAGGTAGAACAACTGCTCGTCGTCGAACCGACCGGTCGCCGCTGCGTGTCCGGCGCCGACGATCTCGCCGGTCTCGATCTCCAAGTTCGGGATCGAGTCGGCACGGGCGCCGGGGGTGAGGAGCAGGTTGCGGTTCGTCTCGTACGTCTCGGTGCCGACGGCCTTGGCGCGGATGAGGACGTCTCCCACCCACACCGTGTGCGCCTTGGCGCCGGCGAGGGCCCCTTTGTAGGTGACGTCGCTGCGGCAATGAGGCACGGAGTGGTCGACGAACAGTCGGTGCTCCTGATGTTGACCGTCGCGGGCGAAGAATGCGCCGAGCATCTCGGCGTCGCCCCCTTCGGCCTCGTAACGAATGCTGCTGGACAGCCGAACGACATCCCCGCTCAAGGTGACGGCCACGCAGCGTAGGCGGGAGTCGCGGCCGAGAATCGCGCGCACGTGGCCGACGAGTACGCCGTCAGCGTCCATCTGCTGCAGGACCGCGACCGTGGCGGCGGCACCGTCCGCGACGCGGATGGTGATGTCGCCGGCATAGGCGCCGGTGCCGGCGTGTTCGATGATCACGCTGGCGCGGGCATTCGCGCCGATATCGACCACGACCTGACCGAACGCGTGCGGTGAACCGGCGGCCACGACGGTGACTCGGATCGGCTCGGCCACATCAGCGTCGCGGGGTACCGTGACCACCGCTGCCTGATCGAAGGACTCCCACGCGATCGCGGAAATGCGATCGGTGGGTGCCGCAGCCAGCGCCAGCGCCGGATCATCCCGATCGACGACGGTGACCATCTCTGCGCCCGAGCTCGCCTGGTAGCCGACGCCACCGCGACCCTCGGCTGCCACATGCAGACCGCGCAGTCGCCGCATCGGCGTGAAGCGCCACGACTCCTCGCGGCCCGAGGGAACCTCGAAGGCGGCAGCGTCGAAACTCGTGACGTCGCTGTTCAGGTGTTCGCCGACGGCGGTCATCCGACAGCCCCTTCCATCTGCAGTTCGATGAGCCGGTTCAGTTCCAGCGCGTACTCCATGGGAAGTTCGCGGGCAATCGGCTCGATGAATCCGCGCACGATCATGGCCATGGCCTCGTCCTCGGCGATGCCGCGGGACTGCAGGTAGAACAACTGGTCCTCACTGACCTTGCTCACTGTGGCCTCGTGACCCATGGACACGTCGTCGGTGCGGATGTCGTTGTACGGATACGTGTCGGAGCGGCTCTCATCGTCCACCAGCAACGCGTCACAGCGCACCGTGCTCGCCGACCCGTGCGCGTTGGGCATCACCTGCACCAGGCCGCGGTACGACGACCGACCGCCGCCGCGAGCCACGGATTTGGAGATCACCGACGACGAGGTGTTCGGGGCCGCGTGCACCATCTTGGCACCGGCGTCCTGATGCTGGTTCGGCCCAGCGAAGGCCACCGACAAGGTCTCGCCCTTGGCGTGCTCCCCCATGAGCCATACCGCGGGATACTTCATGGTCACCTTGGAGCCGAGGTTGCCGTCGACCCACTCCATCGTGGCGCCCGCGTGAGCCTGGGCCCGCTTGGTCACCAGGTTGTAGACGTTGGTCGACCAGTTCTGGATGGTTGTGTACCGGCACCGAGCGCCGTCCTTGACCACGATCTCGACGACCGCGGAGTGCAGTGAATCGCTGCTGTAGATGGGCGCAGTACAGCCTTCGACGTAGTGCACATAGGCGCCTTCGTCGACGATGATCAACGTCCGCTCGAACTGCCCCATGTTCTCGGTATTGATGCGGAAGTAGGCCTGCAATGGGATCTCGACGTGCACGTTCTTGGGCACGTAGATGAAGGAGCCGCCCGACCAGACGGCCGTGTTCAGCGCGGCGAACTTGTTGTCGCCCGCGGGAATGATCGTCGCGAAGTACTCCTTGAAGAGCTCCGGGTACTCCTTGAGCGCGGTGTCCGTGTCCAGGAAGACGACACCCTGCTCCTCCAGATCCTCGCGAATCTTGTGGTACACCACTTCGCTGTTGTGCACGACCATGCCTTCGGCCACGAAGTTGTGTGGGC
>CAZCRC010000115.1:0-6783 GCA_964500995.1 uncultured Actinomycetes bacterium | reverse complement strand
ACCCGCTACGTCGATGCCTCCGTGGTCGGTCCCGGACTCGTCGGGTTCATCCTGTTCGTGTTCCTGTGCGTGGCGGTCTTTCTGCTGTGGCGCTCGATGAACAAGCAACTGACACGCATCGACTTCGACGATCCCACCGACACCCGGCCGGTCAACTCGCCGTTCACGGTCACGAACAGTCCGCCCGCAACGCCGGTCACTGCCGCGCGGAACTCCGGCGCTGACCCGCAACCGAAGGCGCCGGGCGGCTGATGCCCCGCGCGCTGCGCCTTCTGTTGACCCCGCACTGGATCCTGCGCACTGTTGTGGCGGTCGTGGCGATCGTGGCCTGTGGGGTAGCGGCCTTGTGGCAGTACCACCGCACAGAGGACCAACTCGCGGTCGCTCGGGCCGCGCTGTCGGAACTCGTCGCCTACGAGTCGGTCGTCCCGGCCGACTCCCAGTCACTGGACATCGAATGGCTCGGCCGCAATGTGACTGTGACCGGGGTGGTGCTACCGGAGCGGAGTTTGATCCGGTCTCGCCTGTCTCGAGACGGCGCCGTGGGCTACTTGGTGGTCGATCCCGTTCGCTTGGACGACGGCCGCGTGGTGGCGGTGCTGCAGGGCTGGGTGCCCGATGCCGCATCAGCCCCCGACCTCGCCGGTCAGCGGGTGTCGGTCGACGGCCGGTTGCAGCCGTACGAGAACTTCTACGCCGGGGCGCCCATCACGGCTGACGAGCCGCTGTTGACCATCAGCGCGGCAGGTCTGGCGGAGCAATGGCGCCAGCCGCCCGTCGATGGCTACGTGACCGTCACGGGGCCGCCGGCTGCCCCCCAACTGGGAGCCGTGACACCGCTGGTCGGGACGGACCCAGACGTCCCCTTCCCGCTGCAGAACGCGTTCTACAGCCTGCAGTGGCTCATCTTCGCCGGCCTCATCTGCTACGCATGGCAGCGGTTCTTCCGCGAGGACCTGCGAACCGAGGCCGGTGGGGAGCCCGCCGCAATTCCCGCTGACGCTGACGACCGGGTTAGCCTGTAGCCGATGTCCAGCGAACCCACCACCGGACCGGCGCCCGGCACCGCGGGTGCCGATGCCACGCACGATTCCGTCACGGTTCGGGCTCCAAAGGGCCTGCGCGGCGCACTGGTGCGGTTCCGCATCATGGCGTTCGCGACGGGTGTCCTGCTGGCCTTCATGGCCACGATCGGCATTCCGTACCGGCTCATCGCCTCGCCGGACCCGCTGCCCACCTGGTACTCGGTCGGTTGGATGCTTCACGGCTGGCTCTACGTGGCCTACGTCGCGGTATCGCTGGATTTGGTATTCCGGTTGCGTTGGCACCTGGGCAAGGCACTGTTGATCCTGCTGGCCGGCACCGTCCCCTACATGAGTTTTGTGGCGGAGCGATACGTCTCCAAGCGCGTCGAGCCGCTGCTGGAGCCCTCGTCCTGATCCCGTGACCGGGACCGGGATCGGTGGACACCGGCTCAGTCCAGGGCGGACCGACCCTCGCGCGCAGCGGCCACCGTCTTGGCGATGCGATCCGTTCTGGTCGGCTCGCGTTTGGCGCTCTTGATCCAGTACAGCAATTGCTTGCGTCGCCCGGCGGTGAGGCTCTCGAAGGCCGACGCGGCTCCGGCGGCGCCGAGGGCTTCGGCCAGATCCGGTGGCACGACCAGGTCCTCGATCTCGTCCAGGAAAGTCCAGGAACCGTCGGCTTTGGCGCGTTCGATCGCCGCGAGCCCCGCGGGCATTATCAGGTCGGCTGCCTGAAGGCGCTCGAGTCGTTGCTTGTTGGGCCGCGACCACGCACTGCCCGGTCGGCGCGGCGTGAGCCGCATCGCGTTGCGGTCCTCGTCGAGGGGTCGGGACGTCGAATCGATCCACCCGAAGCGAAGGACCTCTTCGACCACGTCGTCGTACGTGATCCGGGGGCCGAGATCGTCGCGCCGCCAACTCACCAGCCACATGCCGCGGGCGGATTCGTGGTTGTCGTTCAGCCACCGCGCCAGCTCCGCGCGGGTCTCCAGGGGGATCAAGGGGTAGTCATCGGCCACCGCACCACTATGGCTGCCCCCGGGCCGGGTGGGGAGGCCTCCGCTAACCTCGGAAGTCAGGTTCTACCCGAAGGCGGTGCACGTGGGTCTGCGCGATGTGCTCTACACCGCCTACGCCGGTCGCGTCCGACGTCGACTCGACAGCGACCGTACTCCCCGGCACGTCGGGGTGATCCTGGACGGCAATCGCCGGTGGGCCAGCGTCAAAGGCTCGAGCAGCGAGACCGGCCATCGCGCCGGCGCCGCCCGGATCGCGCAGTTCCTGGGGTGGTGCGAGGAGGCGGGAGTCGAGGTCGTCACGTTGTGGCTGCTGTCCACGGACAACCTGCAACGGGATCCCGCGGAGTTGCTGCCGCTGCTGCGCATCATCGACGAGACGGCCCACGAGTTGGCCGAACACGGCCACTGGCGCATCCAACCGGTCGGTGCGCTCGACCTGCTGCCTGACGACTTCGCGGCTTCGTTGAAGGGGGTCGCCGAGCAGACAGCGGACTTCGACGGCCTCGTGGTCAACATGGCGATCGGATACGGCGGCCGACGCGAACTCGTCGATGCGGTGCGCTCGCTGTTGCAGGAGCACCACGAGATGGGCACAAGCCTGGACGACCTCGCACAGGTGCTGGATGCCGAACACATCGCCGACCACCTCTACACGAAAGGCCAACCCGACCCCGACCTGGTGATCCGGACGTCGGGGGAGCAGCGGCTGTCAGGGTTTCTGCTGTGGCAGAGCGCCCACTCGGAGTTCTACTTCTGTGAAGCACTGTGGCCGGACTTCCGCGAGGTGGACTTCCTGCGGGCGCTGCGGGCGTACTCGCAGCGGCAACGCCGCTACGGCGGCTGACCCACGACTCGATCGGTGAGCGGGACGTCCTGCCCTGTGTGGGATGCCGGGGGAGCAGCACTTCGGCGCATACGATGACCGGGTGTCCACCACGCCCGCACGCCGCAGCGACGCCGGCCTCGACACGGTGCCGGCCGATCTGGATCTGACCGGAGCGACTCCGGTCGTGCGCAACTCGCCGCGGCCGCGTGGCTACCGCCCCGGTGGCGTGGAGGTGCTGGCTGGGGCCGCAGTCCTGCTGGTGGTGCTCCAGTCGACGCTGATGGGATTGTTCGACACGCCCGCCCTGCAAGCGGCCACCACGATCTTCGTGGCGATCGTCATGCAGGCATTACCGTTCCTTGTTCTTGGCGTCGTGCTGTCTGCGGTCATCAGTTCCTATGTCCCCGCCTCCTTCTGGCAGAAGGCGCTGCCGACCCGTCCGGGGCTTGCTGTGCCGGTGGCCGGATGTGCGGGGGCGATCGTTCCCGGTTGTGAGTGCGCGTCGGTTCCGGTCTCTGGGTCGTTGATGGCGCGCGGGGTCGCACCGGCGGCGGCACTCGCCTTCCTGCTGTCGTCACCGGCGATCAACCCCGTGGTCATCGTGTCCACGTTCGTGGCGTTCCCGAACAACCCCGAAATGGCCGCGGCACGGTTTGTCACCTCGCTCGCGGTGGCCATGATCATGGGGTGGTTGTGGCTGCGGTTCGGGCGCGGTGACTGGATCCGGATCCCGCGCAAGGACCATGCACCGGGGACGTCGAAGCATCAGATCTTCCTGGCCTCGGCCACCCACGACTTCCTGCACGCAGGTGGGTTCCTGGTGATCGGCGCCATGGCAGCCGCGGTGCTCAACGTGTTCGTGCCGCGGGAATGGCTCGAAGCCGTGGCCGATCAACCGGTCCTGTCCGTGATCGCTTTGGCGGGACTCGCGGTGCTGCTGTCCATCTGTTCCGAGGCTGATGCCTTCGTGGCCGCCAGCCTCAGTGAGTTCTCACTGACCGCACTTCTCGCCTTCATGGTGGTCGGCCCGATGGTGGACATGAAGTTGATCGCACTTCAGACGGGAACGTTCGGCCGCCGGTTCGCCATGCGTTTCGCTCCGGCGACCTTCGTTGTCGCAGTGCTCGCATCGTTCGTTCCCGGGGCGGTGATGCTGTCATGAAGAAGGACGTCCAGGGGATCGTGCTGCTTCTGGTCGGCGTGATGGTGCTGCGGCTGACGATCGGTGACCAATTCCTGTTCTACGTCGCCGAGGGGATGAAGCCCTTCCTCGTCGCCTCGGGGGTCGCGCTGCTGGTGTTCGGCGGCCACGCGCTGTGGGAGTCGTGGCGCGAGACCAAAGTGCCGAGCGCTTCCGGCGCTGCACCCGCGGATCCCGACGGCCATGGGCACGATCACAGCAGGGGCCCACGCATCGCCTACCTGCTGCTGCTGCCCGTTCTCGCCGTCTACGTGGTCGCCCCGGCCGCACTGGGGTCGTACAGCGCCGAGCGGCAATCCGCCACATCGACAGCCCCGGCCCGCGACATCGAGATGCCGCCGCTGGCCCCCGGCGCCGTGGCGGAGTTGCCGCTTCGCGACTACGTGATCCGTGCCGTGTGGGACTCCGGGGCGACGCTGCAGGACCGGGACGTGCGCATGGTCGGGTTCGTCACGCCGGATCCGGCGGGCGGCTGGTGGTTGTCGCGGATGTCGATGGCGTGCTGCGCAGCCGACGCTCAGGCCGCCCGGATCAAGGTGCTGGACGCCGCCGATCTGCCCGCCGACACGTGGGTCGAGGTCACCGGTACCTGGGTCGAGGGTGGTGGGGTCAACGATCCCCAGGCCATCCCCTTGATTCAGGCGTCCAACGTGGTGACGGTTCCCACTCCCCGCAACCCCTACGAGTAGGGCCGCGGTAGCGGCATCACGGCAGGAGGCAACGATGGGTGGCAGCCACTCCCACGACGAGGACCAGGATTGGTCGCTGCCGCCACGGCTGCGCACGCGGGTGCTGTCGGTCGTGCTGGTGCTCGTCCTGGTCACGCTGGCCGGAGTCGTGTGGCTGTGGCCGCGGGGGGACACGCCGTCGTTGGGCGAAGTCCAGTACGCCTCCGGTCAGGTCGTGGACATTCAGGCCTGTGAACCGGTGCAACCGGACTGTCAGGTCATCGTGGTCGAAGTCCTCGACGGCCCTGCCCCCGGCGATGTCGCAGCCCTCAACATGCAGTCCGGGGAGGGGGCGCCCGAGGCGACCGTCGGAGCCGATGTCTGGTTGACGGTGTCGGATCTGGACGGCCAGGTGACGTACGGCTTCGCTGACGTGAAGCGTGATCAGGCCCTGTTGTTCCTTGTGTTCCTGTTCGCCGCGGCCGTCGTGCTGTTGTCGCGATGGAAGGGGGTGGCCGCGCTCGCTGGCCTCGCGGTGTCGATCCTGCTGCTGGCCTACTTCGTGCTGCCCGCCCTGCTGCAGGGAGCGCCCCCTGTGGCCGTCGCCGCCTTCGGGGCCTCCGCGATCGCCATGGCGACGATGGGGTTGGCTCATGGTTTCAACATGCGCACCGGGGTCGCGCTGATCGGCACCGTCATCGCGTTGCTGCTCACGGCTGTACTGGGCGCAATCTTCACCACGGCCGCCAAGTTCACCGGGGTCGGTGGTGAAGACGCGTTCTACCTGCAGAACTCCCCGGTCGATCTGAGCATCGACCTGCGCGGGCTCTTCCTGGCGGGCCTGGTCATCGGCGCCCTTGGCGTGCTGGACGACGTCACCGTCACTCAGGCCGCCACCGTGTGGGAGGTCCATCGAGCGCGCCCCCACAGCACCTGGCGGGACCTGTTCGCGGCTGGGATGAGGGTGGGTCGCGACCATGTGGCGGCAACCGTCAACACGCTGGTGCTCGCCTACATCGGTGCGTCGTTGCCGTTGTTCCTGATCATCGTCATGTCCGAGACCCCGTTGACACAGTCGTTGACGACCGAATTCATCGCCCAAGAGATCGTTCGGTCCTTGGTGGGCAGCCTCGGCATCATCGCGGCCGTGCCGATCACCACCTTCGCGGCGGCCTGGATCCTGACCCGCGACGCAGGGGCTGACCTACCCGAATCCGTCGCGTCCCGGTGACCCGCTGGTCACGAACAGTTCACAGTCGCGTCGGCGTGGCGGCGGGTGCCGGTCGATTCCGCGTCGTAGCGTCGCGGTATCGCGCGAGCGGAGGTCGACAGTGACGGATTCGGTCCCACATTCGGAGTCGCTGCGGCGCACGTACGTCCTGGACACCTCGGTGCTCCTGAGTGACCCCCGGGCCATGACCCGGTTCGCGGAACATGACGTGGTTCTGCCACTGGTGGTCGTCACCGAGCTCGAGGCCAAACGCACCCATCCGGAACTGGGCTACTTCGCTCGTCAAGCGTTGCGCTTCCTGGACGACCTGCGCATGGAACACGGTCGCCTCGACGTTCCGCTGCGCCTTGGTGACGCGGGCGGCCACCTGCACGTCGAGATCAACCACACCGATTCCGAGGTGCTCCCGCCCGGATTCCGTCTCGGTGACAACGACTCGCGCATCCTGTCGGTGGCGCGCAACCTGCAGGACGAGGGCCACGACGTCGTCCTGGTGTCGAAGGACCTGCCGATGCGCGTCAAAGCCGCGGTCGTGGGCCTCGCGGCAGAGGAGTACCGCGCCGAACTGGTGGTGGAGTCCGGCTGGACCGGTGTGGTCGAAGTCGAGGTCGGGGGCGACGAGATCGACGCGCTCTACGACCGCGGCATCATCGAAGCCCCAGCTGCCCCCGAGACTCCGGAGTTGCTCACCAACTCCGGAGTCGTCCTGATCAGCGAGCGGGGCAGTGCGCTGGGGCGCGTGCTCGCCGACAAACGCATCCGGCAGGTGCGCGGCGATTTGGAGGCGTTCGGGATCAGGGGCCGCAGCGCCGA
>CAZCRC010000114.1:0-6917 GCA_964500995.1 uncultured Actinomycetes bacterium | reverse complement strand
CCCACGCGATGAGCGGGTGGCCACCTTGCTCCTCCTGCTCTACGGCCAGCCCCTGACTCGGATCGCCGCCCTACCCGTCTCCGCGGTGGAAGTCGACGAGTCCGGCAACACCTTCCTACGCTTCCAACGCGTCCGCACTCCGGTTCCCGAGCCGTTCGCCACACTCCTGCTGGAACACCGCGACCATCGCTCCCCCACCCGCACCACCAGCGGAGTCGAGTCACCCTGGCTGTTCCCAGGCATCCGAGCCGGACAACACGTCACCGCGCAGACGATGATGGCCAAGATCCGCAACAACGGAGTCGACCTGCGCGCAGCCCGCAACGCTGCCTTACGAACGCTCGTGCGGGAAGCGCCCGCACCCCTGATCGCCAAGTCGCTCGGCTACAACGACAACACGATCCACCGTCACGCAGCCATCGCCGCCAGCCAGTTCCAGCAGTACGCCGCCAGCCGGCCGACGAGGGCATCCAGCTGACAACTCAGAGTGAAAGCAGCCAGATCGGAATACCGTGGCTCACTGCGCGGCCACACGCGCTTGGTGGTCGAGGACGGCTCGACAAACCAAACCCAAGCTCGCGACCAAGCCGACAAGAAGGCCGCCCAGGATCAACACGAGGATCCCCCATGAGGACCCAGGAGACGTGCCGCCGGTGGCATCAGTGACGTTGCCGGCCTGGAAGAACACCAGCACCGGAACGACCAACAGGCCGGAAGCGATCCCGACCCCGCACGCCCACAGGCGCAGCGCTCGCGGCCCACGCCCGGTGGCACGGACTGCGCCCCACCCGGCGACCACACCCACGAGAACAGCGGCCGCGCCGATGGCCGCCAGGGCACGAACGAAGCCGGGGCCGACGAGGGTGAGGTCAGGGCCGCCCTCCCCCAACAGCAACGCCAGCGCGATCAGGGTCCCGAACCCGTATCCCACCACCGCTGACGCCGCGGCCTTCGCCCACATGACAACCCCCGACGGCCGGTCTGAAAGGCGAACGCCTTCCCCCGGATTATGGCATTGGACCAACTCGCGCTGGAGCGATCAGACTCAGCAAGCGGGCCGAGGTGGAACATCGCGACCGAGGAGACCGAGCATGCGCGAGGGACGCCGATGCATCCCGGCGATCCGGAAATGCGACCCAAGAAGTACGCTGCCGACAGCGGGATACGGAGCCTGCTTGAACAAGCCAACCGGGGGCGCCAATGACTGACCCGACGACACCCGGTGTCGCTGCAGCAGGTGGCGATGGAAGCCCTCGGATTCCCGTGGGAAGGGGGCGATCGATCGTCTTTCGGGTCACTTGGCTTGTGCTCACCGTCGGGTGGGCCTGCCTGGCGGTCCTATACGCCGCCTACCTGGCGCTGGTCGTGGCTGGTTCCCCCTTCGCCTGCCCGGACCCCGTCGATGATTCAACCTTCGGGGAGGCTCAATGGTCGTGGGAGTACATGGGAAACGCCTGCACCTTCACCCATGCCACCTGGCTGCGGCCCGGTGAGTCGGTGTCGCTTCACTCCTCCTCGGCATGGCTGGGCATCCTTGGACTCATCTGTGTGGCGGTGACACTACTACTCCTCGGGTTCACGGGCCTGCGTGCGACCAGAGCTTCGGATCGAGAGTGGCGGGGGTCGGAAGGAACTGACCGTGGCTGAGGGTGGACGATTGGCTGCCCCTAAAGCTGTGGCTCCGGGCGAATTCGAGCGTTCCCGTGAGACCACCTGGACGGTCAGCGACTCGTCCCTGCGCGTGAGCGGGTTTAAAGCGTCTCCCGATGGCTTGTTCGTCACCGTGACAGTGCTCGGCCACGCGTTGGTGGTGGATCCGGTGACGGGATTCGCAGGACCAAAGCGGTCCGACACCGTCGGCCCCAGTGTCTGGCTGGCAGTGGGGCGACGCACGATCCTGGCCGAGATTCAGGGCGGCTCGGTCCTGCACCCTGAGCACCCAGGTGACCCAGCCCTATCCACCTACGATCTGTGGTTCCCCTTCAACCCTGAGGAACTCGATAACACTGTCCACTTGCACGTTGACTGGCCGTCGGTGCTCGGCGAGAGAAGTGTCCGCGTGACGAACACCGAGATCAGTGACGCCGCTGCAAACACCCTGACTTGGCCAACACGGCCAAGTCCGTGAGCGTTGCTAGTGACAGACTCGCCGCACGGGACCGGGTGACGCGCCTGGCCCGGCTGCGACCGTGGGGGCTGTGATGAAGACGCGAATTCCCATCTCCTTCCTTGTGGCGGGACTCGTGTTCGTCGGCGTGGCAGTGTTCGCGCGCTGGGCCGGACCCAACCCGCCCGGATACACGGTGGCGGCGCCGACGGAGGTCCTGGCCTACGAGTGCGGCGGCATGGACGTTCCCGACATGACCCCGGCACGCATCAACGCGGCGCTCACGGCCGAACAGGTGGGATCAGTGACGATCTGCCGCCATCCAGCAGCGGCGGGGTTCACCACCTGGACAAACGTCGACACTGCCGGAAGAGAGGCAGCCGGAGACGGCCCCCCAGTGTCGCAGGCGCAGGTTCAGGCCCTTCTCGACGCCTTGGCGACACCCGACGAACTTCTGCCGATGCCCAACTCGTGCACTGCCATTGGCGTGACACCCGCAGACCCGCTCTACCTCACCCTCGTGAACGCAAGGGTGCTGCAGCCTGTCATCCCGGTCGACCACTGCGACCGGCAGACCGAGCGCGCGCGGCAGGTGATCGATTCCTTTCCCGATGGGACCTAATGGCAAGAACGGTCTCGGGGTCGTGAATACCGACTCATCGAATACTGGCGTTCACCAGTAGAATGGTCCATCCGGCCGTTGCCGCTCACGCTGAAGCCGATCCGGCGAGCGCCTGGAAGTCACGGGTGGTCAGCAGGCCCTGGGCGAGGACTACGTCCTCCAGCAGGTCCGGCAGGCGCGCAACGCCGCGGCGACCGTCGTGGACGGGACCGACTCGTAGCGGGTCACTGACGCTTGAGTCCAGATGTCCACCCGATCCGCGTCGCTGAGTTCCCCGCTGACAAACCGCGGTCGGAACACCGTCAGTGGCGCCTCGACGGGTTGACCCAAAGCCTCCCGTTCCGACGGTGCTGCGGGACCTCACCAGGACCTTCACTGCAATCCCGAACTGTCCATGCGATTCCTTGCCGGCCCAAGGGACAGTGCCGCTCGCCACGCCAGGGACCGGTGGACGCTGGATAACGCTGGGCAATGGCAGACCGCGAATCGCTGCCCCCCGTGCGACCGCCAACCGGACAGGCCGGGCAGACTGTCGGCATGGTCACCGCAGCGTTGCCGGTGGCTGGTCAGTGAGGAGCGTTCATGCCCAAGACCATCCGCAACTGGGACCGTACCCTTTCGTGGACTCCGTCCGCCGTGCACACACCGCGCAGTACTGACGAGGTGGTCGAGATTGTGCAGCGGGCCGCCGCCCGCGGTGGACGGGTCAAGGCGCTTGGTTCGGCGCTGTCGTGGTCGGACGTCCAAGACGTTGCCGACGAGGCGCTCATCTTGGACAACATGTCGCACGTCGACGTCGATCGGGCCACGATGACCGCCGAGGTCGGTGCCGGTGCCAAGCTCCGAAACGTAAACGACACCCTGGCGCAGTCGGGCATGAGCTTCGAGAACTTCGGCTCGATCACCATGCAGACGGCGGGCGGCTACACGGGTACGGGTACCCACGGAACGGGCGGCACAATACCGATCCTGTCCACCTACATCGAACAACTGGAACTCGTGGACGGGCTCGGCAACGTGCACCTGCTGGACGCCGCTCACGAGCCGGAACTGTTCAGCGCTGCTCGAGTCAACCTCGGCGTGCTCGGTGTGGTGACCCGCATCAAGTTCCGGTGCGTCGAGGCGTATGACCTCGAAGAACGCATGGAGCTCATGGACTTCGACAAGGCTCTGGCCAACCTGGACCGGTATGTCGACGGTAACGACTACTGCAAGCTGTGGTGGCTGCCGTACAGCGACAAGATTCAGGTGTACATGTTCAACAAGACCGACAAGCCCCACACGCCCTACACATTGCAGGAGCGGTTCGACGCGACTGGAATGTCCGGCTACACCTTCTCGGCACTTCTCGGCCTGTCGCGCCGCCGTCCGAGTATGACCAACTGGCTGCTACCGATGGTGGAGAAGCAGGCGTTCCGCGATCACACCCGCGTTGACCGCAGCGACAGGATCATCAAGTACGCGGGCACCATTCCGTGGCACCAAGAGACCGAGTATGCGATCCCCCGAGAGCACGCCGTCGAAGGCATCGACACCATGCGACGCTTGGTGCTCGGCGCTACCGGTTACAAGGTGAACTTCACCCAAGAGGTGCGATTCGTGGCCGGCGACGACATCCCGATGAGTCCGGCCTACGGCCGCGACTCCTGCTATCTGGGCGGGTATGTGGCCAGCCTCAAATGGGCACCGCGGTACTTCCTTGACTTCGAGGACGCGATGGCTGAATACCAGGGTCGACCGCATTGGGGCAAGAGCTTCGACCGCAACGCCGAGCAGATCCGGGCGCTGTACCCCAAGTACGACGAGTTCAACGCCCTTCGCAAGCAGTGCGACCCGCATGGCGTGTTCCACAACCGGTTCACCGACCGCATCTTTCCGGAGTAGCTTCCGTTGTCGATCAGTGCCGCGGTCCAGTGCAGCAGCCGCAGCCAGGTCGGGCTGCACGTCCACGCCTTCGGCCGCCGAGGTGCGGCCTGGACGACTGCCATATCGCCACCCGCAACACTCGTGACCCCAAGCCCTGCAATGGCAAGGCGGGACGAGCGGTCAACAGGGCATTACCAGTAGGCCATGACCCCAGAACTGGGCATTGAATGCCTCCTCACGATGGTGCCGCTACTCCCCCGCCAGCCTGCGCACCTCGGCATCGTGGGCGGCGAAAGCCGCGCTGCCGTACGCATCCCACGCTTGCTGTACCGGCTCCGGGAGTGACGCCAACATGAATCCCCTTGCCTCGACCGGCATAACTTCCATGATCATGCCGAGCACGAACGGCAGGTCCTCGGGTCGGGCATTGCGTTGGGCGTGTTCGGGCAACTGGGCCCACTCCTCAACGGTGATCACGCCGGGAACCATCGGCAGGAGCTCCGTTTCCTCCCTGTTGGAATGCGCGGCAAGCAGTTCCACCAGCTCCGATGCGAGCGCCGCGCATTCCTCTGATCGGTTGCCGACGCCGGTCTCGGACCACTCCGCGACGATCGCGTCGGCACGTGCCTGGGCACTGTGAAGCCGACGGTGCTCATCCTCCATCGAATCGATCATCTCGGCGGACTCGGGGGCACGGTCGCGCATCAACGGATAAAGGAGGAGATCTTCGCCCTGGTGATGACCTTCGAGGAACCGGCTGACGATGCCCCACTGCTGCGCGATCAGGTTCACGTCCTCGCTGGAGGCGGTTGCCGCAGCGGAAGCGAGCGCTGGCAAGCGTTGCGTCTGCCGTCGCAGCGCGGCGTGCACCGCCAACATGTCGGACGTATCGACGAGTTCTCCTGGCCGCTCAGTCACGCCTACCCCTCTCGTTGGCTGGCGGGGCGGCTTGCGTCACCCGCGCCTCTCTCGATGTCGCGCGCCATGCTACCCATATCGCTGGTGCTGCCTCGATGCGCCGATGCGCCGGTGTGCCGGTGTGCCGGTGTCTCACGGGATGAAAGTCGCACAGGCGTCGAACGCCAGTTGCCGTTCGACCCAGGCGGCTGCGGCAAGCAGTGTTTCTTCTGCCCAGGGCCGGCCGATCAACTGCACCCCGATCGGCATACCGTTATTGCCGAGACCGGCCGGAAGCGTCAGGCTCGGAAATCCCGCGTAGCTGAAGGGAGCGTTGAATACGGGCTGCCCAGTCGTGCTCATATCGGGTGCGGTCGTAGTGGTAGTCGGCGTGACCAAGGCGTCATAGCCCTGCAACGCCGCGAGCAACCCGGTGCGGAACTCCTCCCGGTGGCAGAAGATGGGGTCGCTTCAGGAAACGGATCGCAGCGTACGTTAGGCGGGTTTGAGGGGCCGTAGTGGCCTGTATCTGCCGGGGCCGAGTGTGCGGGTTTGCCAGATGAAGTCGCCGGTGAGGTTGATGTGGTCCCAGCCCAGTGGCGACAGGTATGGCAGCAGGTCTGGTTCGACGGGGAGGCCGTGGTCAGGCATGGCGGTTGTGGCCCGTTGCAGGTATGTGGTGTTCCACAGGACGATGGCTGCAGTGAGCAGGTTCAGTCCGCTGGCCCGGTGACGTTGCTGGTCGAAGCTGCGGTCGTGGATCTCGCCGAGGCGGTTGAAGAAAACGGCGCGTGCCAAGGCGTTGCGGGCTTCGCCCTTGTTCAGTCCGGCCTGCACGCGGCGGCGTAGTTCGACGTGTTGCAGCCAGTCCAGGATGAACAGGGTCCGTTCGATGCGGCCCAGTTCGCGCAACGCCAGGGCGAGGCCGTTCTGACGCGGGTAGCTGCCGAGTTTCTTGAGCATGAGTGAGGCGGTGACTGTTCCCTGCGAGATTGAGGTCGCCAGTCGCAGGATGTCGTCCCACTGGTCGCGCACGTGCTTGATGTTCAGGGTGCCGCCGATCATCGTCTTGAGCGCGGGGTAGTTGTCGCCTTTGGGGACGTAGAGCCTGGTGTCGCCCAGGTCGCGTATCCGCGGCGCGAATCGGAATCCGAGCAGGGCATCAGCGCGAATACATGGTCGGTGAAACCGGCGGTGTCGGTGTAGTGCTCGGCGACCCGCAGGTCGGATTCGTGGTAGAGCAGTCCGTCGAGCACGTGGGTGGAGTCTCGCACCCCGACGTTGATCACCTTGGTGTGGAACGGGGAGTACTGGTCGGAGATGTGGGTGTAGAACAACCGGCCGGGCTCGGTACCGTATTTGGGGTTGACTGAGGCGTGTCTGACTTAATGTCGCTCTTCGGCTGGTTGTCTAACCACCATCGGG
>CAZCRC010000113.1:0-6928 GCA_964500995.1 uncultured Actinomycetes bacterium | reverse complement strand
CGGTCCGCGGGTTCGACGTTGCCGTGGGACGGGGCCGACGTCGTCGTCGAGGACGCCGCAACCGCAGACCCGACCGGACTCGACATCGCACTGTTCTCGGCAGGCGGGAGCACGTCGCGTGCCCTCGCACCGGGGTTCGCGGCAGCCGGCGCCACCGTGATCGACAACTCATCGGCGTGGCGCATGGATCCCGAGGTGCCACTCGTCGTCAGCGAGGTCAATCCCGAAGCCGTCACCGCCGCAGTCAAAGGCATCATCGCCAACCCCAACTGCACGACCATGGCGGCCATGCCGGTGCTCAAACCGTTGCATGATGCGGCGGGGCTGACCCGGATCATCGCCAGCACCTACCAGGCCGTGTCCGGATCAGGGTTGGCCGGAGTCGAGGAACTCGCCGCTCAGGCGGTCGCAATGGACACCGCCGCCGAAGCACTGACCCACGACCCCCGCCAGGTGACGTTGCCGATTCCGGCGCAGTACGTCAAGCCCATCGCCTTCAACGTGGTGCCGTTGGCCGGATCGATCGTCGCCGACGGCTCGGACGAGACCGACGAGGAGCAGAAGCTGCGCAACGAGAGCCGCAAGATCCTGGGCATCCCCGACTTGGCCGTAAGTGGAACCTGCGTGCGAGTCCCAGTGTTCACGGGCCACTCACTGAGCATCAATGCCGAGTTTGCGCGGGCACTGTCGCCCGACCAGGCCCGACAGATCCTGAGCGGCGCCCCCGGCGTCAGCCTCGCGGATGTCCCCAACCCGCTGGAGGCCGCTGGCCAGGACGCGAGTTACGTGGGCCGGATTCGGCAGGACCCCGGCGTCGCCGACCAACGGGGACTGGCTCTGTTCATCTCCAACGACAACCTGCGCAAAGGCGCGGCCCTCAACGCAGTCCAGATCGCCGAACTCCTGGTCAAGTGAGCCCCGTCGCGCCGTCGCACCCCGGGCGGGTGCTGCTGACCGGCGGCGCCCGATCAGGCAAGAGCACCGCGGCCGAGAGCCTCGTGGCCGACGCGACATCCGTCACCTACGTGGCCACTGCTCCCCCTGGCGACGACGACGAGGAGTGGGCGGCTCGGGTCGCACAGCACCGGGCGCGACGCCCGGCCCACTGGCGCACCGTCGAGACCGACGACGTCGCCACTCAGATCGCTCGCGCGACCCCCGATCATCCC
Source organism: uncultured Actinomycetes bacterium (assembly GCA_964500995.1). Classification (GTDB taxonomy): domain Bacteria; phylum Actinomycetota; class Actinomycetes; order S36-B12; genus CAIWTL01. The sequence goes on along the minus strand of CAZCRC010000113.1, from coordinate 5,759 downwards.
GTCCTCGTCGACTGCGTGACGTTGTGGCTGACCACTCGCATGGATCATCACCGGGCCTGGACCGATCCGAGCGGCGCTGAGTCCCCATTGGCGAGCGAGATCGACACCCTTGCCGCCGCCGTGGCCGATTGTTCGGGTGGCCTGGTCATCGTGACCAACGAGGTCGGTTCCGGGATCGTGCCCGCCGACCGCGGGACGAGACTGTTCCGGGATCTGCTGGGCCGCGTCAACTGCGCCATAGCGACGCAGTGCGACGAGGTGTATCTGGTGGTCGCCGGTCGGTTTCTGCGACTGGAACGGAGTCCCCGTGACTGACTCCGCGGCACCGCTGCCCGAGCCCAGTGCCGCTGCCCGGGCCGAGACGGCCGCGCATCTGGACCAACTGACGAAGCCGGTGGGCTCGCTGGGCCGACTGGAGGAGCTCGCCGTCTGGGCGGCAGGTGTACAAGGTCGGTGTCCACCGCAGCAATTCGCTGCGATCCACGTGATCGTGGTGGCCGGTGATCATGGGGTCGCGCGTTCGGCGGGGACCAGCGCGTACCCGGTCGAAGTCACCGCCCAGATGGTCGCGAACATCCACTCCGAAGGCGCGGCAGTGAACGTGCTCGCGAACTCCCTTGGCGCGGCGCTGCAGGTGGTCGACGCGGGCGTGGCCACCGACTACCGCGACCTGCCCGTCCCACCAGGGACAGCCGATCGCCGAATCCGCGACGGCAGCGGATCCATCGACCGCGAGGACGCCATGACCGCCGTCGAGGTGGACACCGCGCTGGACCTGGGCCGCACCCTGGCTGCGGATGTCGTGACCCAGGGCGGAGATCTGCTCGTCGTCGGGGATCTGGGGATCGGGAACACCACGGCCGCGGCAGCCCTGATCGCGGCCCTGACCGATGGCGACGTCGTCGCCGCGACGGGCCGAGGAACCGGCATTGACGACGCCACGTGGATGCGCAAGGTGAGCGCCGTGAGAGACGCACTGTGGCGCGTCCGCGACGACCGCTCCGATGCTCGCGGCCTGCTGCAGCGCATCGGTGGTCCGGACCTCGCGGTCATGACGGGATTGCTGCTGGGAGCCGCGGAACAGGGCCTGCCGGTGATCCTGGACGGTGTCGTGGTCACGAGCGCCGCGCTGGTGGCCGAACGTCTGACACCGGACGCAGCCAGGTGGTGGCTCGCGGGCCATCGGTCGGTGGAACCTGCCCACTCGGTTGCGTTGAAGGAACTTCGCCTGGAACCCGTCCTTGACCTGCGGATGCGCCTGGGCGAGGGAACGGGGGCCCTCATGGCCATCCCGGTGCTGCAGTCAGCGATCGGCCTCATCGCGGGAATGGCGACGTTCGATTCCGCCGGTGTCTCCGGCGCGCAGGAGCCCTGACGTGGGGGCGTTCCGCCTGGCCCTCGGCCTGCTCACCATCGTCCCCGTCAAGGCACCGGACAATCCCAGCCGGGAAAACGTGCGAACTGCGATCCTGCTGGCTCCCGTCATCGGGCTCGGGATCGGGATCACGGTCGCGGCGATCTTGTTTGTGGCCCGCATGGGCCTGGACACCAGTTTCACGACACGGGCCAGCAGCAGTCTGCTCGCAGCGCTCGCGGCGGCAGCTTTGGCGATCCTGAGCCTGGAGTTGATCACTGGCGGCCTCCACCTGGACGGCCTTGCCGACACCGTCGACGGACTGGCTGCCCGCGGCGACAAGGAACGGACCGAGGCGGTCATGCGTGACCCCGCCGTCGGGGCGATGGGCAGCGCCGCGATCACCGGGGTGCTCCTGATTCAGGTGGCGGCCCTGGCATTGGCCACTCAGCGGGGGCATGGCACGGAAGCCCTGGTGACAGCCGTCGTGGCGGGGCGCGTGGCAATCGTGTGGGGCTGCACCCGGCCCGCCGCCCGGTCCGAGGGGCTGGGCGCGTGGGTGGGTGGCGTGGTGTCCGTCTGGGCCGCTGTCCTCGTCACCATCGCGGCGCTAGTCGTTCCCCTGGTGCTGTCAGTGATCGACGACGACGCCCGCCGTCAGACCACAATGATCATGCTGGCGGCTGTCCCGGCGGGCCTACTGGTGGCCGCTCTTGCGACCGCCGCAATCCGACGCCGACTCGGCGGTATCACCGGAGATGTCCTTGGCGCTGCCTGCCAGGCAGCAACAACTGGCGCACTCGTGCTCGCTGCATGCGCCCCGTCCTAGCGCGTCAGCACTTGAGCGTGCAGTAGGCGTTCGTCCAGGGGTTGTCGCAGTAGATCCAGTCCGTCGGCGGGAAGGTGTATCCGCCGGCAGCTCCTTCGAGCTCGGCGTCGCTGAGTTCCCGTTCCGTGCCATCGTCGGGAAGGTCGGCGATCGTGACGGCGAACCCACGTTCGTTTGCCACGGCGACCCACTCTTCCGTCGTGGCCGCCGCCGCCAGGGCGGCATTCAATTCTTGGTCTTCTTGCGAGGCCGCGCGGAGGGCCTGCAGTTGCTCCATAGCCATACTTCGAGCATGTCACGATCACTTCGTTGATACGCGGCAGTCGTGGCTGATCCCTGTCGGCGCCCAGTAGGTTCACTGAGTGACTCGGCAGCAGCGCATCGTCGAAGCGGGCATCCCGTGGCCACAGCGTCTGAAGGGTGTGCTCGACGGGGCTCCCGAGAACGTCTTGCTCACCGCCGCGCAGGACGACCTCTACCGGCGGTGGCGCCGAACGGTCGACCCCGAGGACGCCGGACTGTTCCCACTCCGGCTCGACCGGGACGGCCTCGATGTTGCCTCCGCCCGCCGCATCATCGCCGGTCCCGCGGCAGCAGACCCCGCTCCCCGATGGGTCGCGGAGTTGGACGCGTTGCGTGCCGCGGTGGGTGGGGTCGGGTTGCCCGACGAGCTGTCCGACGTGCCGTTCGGTCACTTGCTGGCGCCGATGGTGAAAGACGCGTGGCTGCGGCTCGAGGACCGATTGGAGCCGGCGGTCCTCGCCCCCATCTCAGACCAGGCGCGAGCATCGTTGCGCCGCGATCTGGCCGAGCGGCTGATCGAGGTCTGTGGCCGGGCGTGGTACGCGGAGTTCACTTCCGATCGGCCACAGGGCACCACCGTTCAGCTGCGCCTGGGTGCGCCGCCCTCCGGTCGAGACGACCGCTACCGGCAGTGGTGCCAGCGGCAGTGCGACGACCAACTCGCCGACGTGCTGGGCAGATACCCAGTATTGGGACGGCTCATGGCCACCGTCTCGCAGCAATGGGCGATCAGCACCGCAGCCATGATCGATCGCCTGGCAGACCACCGAGCACAGCTGGCCAGCCAGCTCGCCGTGCCCGTCGATGCCGCTGTCGAGCAGATCACGACCGGCCTCAGTGACCGACATCGTTCGGGGCAGACCGTAGCCATCCTGCGGTTCGCGACGCCCACTGGACCGATATCCGTGGTCTACAAACCCAAGGACCTGCGCATCGATCGGCAGTTGCAGCGGGTGTGTGCAGCCGTCAACATTCACTTCGGTGACGAGGCACTCCATCGGATCAGTGTGGTGACCGGGTCCGGCGACTACGGCTTCACATCGTTCGTCGAACGGCGCTTGCCCCCAGAATCAGACCTCGGCACCTTCTATCGATCCGCTGGACGCATGGTGGGCGTTCTGTATTTGCTCGGGGGAACTGACGCGCACTTCGAGAACCTGATCGTCAGTGGCACATCGTTGGCTCTGCTCGACGCCGAAACCCTGTTCGACACCACTTGGGCCGGACGTCGCGACGACAGCGACTTCGTGACCAGCTTCGCCGACTCGGTCCTCGCCACTGGGATGCTGCCCGGGTGGCATCTCGCCGGCTCCGAACAAGCGGTCTACGACCCCAGCGCGCTCGGTGCCGAGCATCCGGCGACCACTGCGGGGTCTCACAGCGAATGGCTGCACGTCAACACCGACGACATGGTGCGGCAGGCGGGAACTCCCGCGGACATCTCCGCACTATCGTTGCCCGTCCCCGCAGGTCGGCCCAACCCGGTGGCGGACTACGTCGAGCACCTCATTGCCGGGTTTCAGGAGGTGCATCGCGCCTGCCGGGACTCCCCCCTCCGCGAGCGTCTGGTCACCGAGGTTCGAGCCTTCCACAGTCTGCCCCGTCGGCTCGTGCTCCGGGGCACGCGGGTGTACGCGGTGGTGCAGCAACAGGCCTTGGCACCAGGTGCGTTGACCTCGGGCCAACACCGGGGCGTGGCCCTGGAGCCGTTGACTCGCAGCAGCCTGATCGGCCCCGGGTCGCCACCCCAGTGGCGCGTTCTCCACGCGGAGTTCACCGACATGGAGAACGTGGACGTCCCGTACTTCGAACACACGCTCGGCACGTCAGATGCCCGGGGAACGCTGGGCCCCATCGACGGCCTGATCGTCGGGGATGGCCTGCGTTCCGCCATCGAGCGGATCGGCCGGATCGACGAGGACGATCTGGTGTGGCAGTCGCGCCTCATCCGGGGGTCGGTGCGGTCCCGGTCGGCGCGGGTCGACGCGCTCGCACCGACCGCCCCGACCATCGTCGGTGAGTCCGGGGCCGACCCCCACCACACCACCCGACCCGACACTGTGGCTGCGGCGTTGCTGGACCGCATCACCGAATCGACCGTGACCGGCCCTGACGGAGTACCTGGCTGGCTCACCCTGTACCTGATGCCGGATGGGCAACACACCCGGCTGGGCATGACCTCGGATAGTTGGTACGACGGGCGCACCGGCATCGCGGCGGTTCAGCGACAGGCTGTGGAACTGGGGGTCCGCCGTCGTGACGCCACGGATGGCGCTGTCACTGATGCACTGGCCACCTTGCTCGCCAACGACTCCTACGCCCGATTCCGCCGACTGCGCACCATCGGCTTGGGCTTCAGCGGCGTCGGAGGACTGATCCGGGCGTTGCTGACGGCACCGGCCTCGGCCGTGACCCGAGCCGACTGGGACAGGCTGCTGAGCGGATTCCCCACCGGGCTGATCGACCGCGACCGGGTCTTCGATCTCATGGGCGGAGTCGCCGGCCTGATCCCACCGCTGGCGCGATTGGTGGAACGCGGCCATGACGCGGCCCGCCCGCTGCTGGCGGCGGCGGCCGATCACCTGGCGGCTCAGCAGAACGACAGCGGCGCCTGGCCAACCATGATGGCTGAGCGGCCCCTGACCGGCCTGGCGCACGGCGCCTCCGGCGGTTCGCTGGCGTTGTTCGAGGCCGGGGTGGCGCTCGGACGTGCCGAACTCGTCGACGCCGCGGCGCGAGCTCTGCGGTACGAGGACGACCTGTTCGATCCGGATGCAGGCAACTGGCCCGACCTTCGCACGGGGTCGCGACACCAGCAGTCCGGAGATCGGTTCATGGTCGCTTGGTGTCACGGGGCACCCGGCATCGGATTGGCGCGGATTCGTGCACTGCAGTTGGCGCCAGCTCATCCGGATGCCGACCGCTGGCGCCGTGATCTGGACGCCGCTATGCACACGACCGCGCACGCGCCCGACTCAGGCACCGATCACTTGTGTTGCGGGGTGAGCGGCCGGGCGGCAGTACTGCGGATCGCGGGACGAACCCAGGGCCGACCCGACTGGCTGGCGGCGGCCGACCTGCTGACCTCACTGGCGGTGGCCCGATGGCGTCGCGACGGCCACTTCTCGCTTCCGCTGGACGCCCCTGCCACGGATGACACGATCAGCCCCGGACTCATGACGGGTCTGGCGGGGATCGCGGCTCATCTGATGACCATTGCTGACGATACGGATCTCACTGCATACCTTCTGTAATCGCGCTCGGTGCGCGCTA
>CAZCRC010000112.1:0-6929 GCA_964500995.1 uncultured Actinomycetes bacterium | reverse complement strand
GCTGGATCGAGGTGGCGGAGTCGACCGACACGTCCCACCCCATGGCTGCCGCGAACGCCGGATTGAGCACCGGTTGAGTCACGAGCACCCACACCAGCGGGATCGCGAAGGCCACGTTGACGATCGTGTTGCCGATGGCCAGGGGCATGGTCCACTGACCAACCGCGGCCTTGATCAACTCAAACAGTACGGCGACCGACAGCACCGCCACCAAGAACGGTAGCCAGAACTGGGCGAGCGAGGGGTCCAGGAACGGTGTCGCGGCCAAGTCGGTTGCAGCGGTGTCGGCCAGTCCCATCTGCCAGACCAGGAAGCAGATCCCCAATAACTGCAAGAAGACTGCCACGATCGTGTCGCCCATTCCGATGCTGCGATCAGTGGGCTCCGGCAGGTCGGCGACGGTCCATTCCTCGTGCGCCTCGGCGAGCGTCTGCGGCGATCCGTACCGTTCGACGAGCGCGAACGCGGCCGTGGTCCAGAAGGCGACCTGGATGGCGACCGCGACGAACAACCCCGCCGCATTGAGCGCCACCTGTCCGAGTGGGGTTCCGGTGAACGACTGCACCACGCTGACCACCACGGCGACGGTGCCGGGCACCACGGCCAGCAGCAGTCGCATGAGCCGCCAGTACCCGCCGAATAGGTCGGGGCCGATCAGGTAAGCGGGGCGCCCGCCGTAGTTCGCCGCCACCAGAAGTGGATCACCGAGTTCAGTCAGCGCGGCGGATTCGGCGGTAGCGCTCTCCTCACCCGCAGCGGCATGGTGGGCCACGCTCGCAGAAATGGAATCCCGTAGGTCGTGCTCCACGTTGGCTCGGTCATCGGCGGGAACCCGGTGGAGAACCTCCGACACATAGCGGTCAGTCAGCTGGGACATGAGATCTCCTCTCCTACGTCAACTGTATGACCGCGCGGGTGATTGCGGTTGCCACCCCGGTCGTGCGACGGCAATGATCACGGCAACCCCGCCCGCACACCCAGGAGTAGTTCATGTCAGACCTCGATGAGCGCTTCGAAGCCGCCGTCGCCGCTTCCAAGACTCTGGCCACGGCCCCCGACCAGGACACGATGCTCAGCATGTACGCCCTGTTCAAGCAGGCCAACGAAGGCGACGTGTCCGGCAAGCGCCCGGGTTTCACGAACCCGGTCGGTCGAGCCAAGTTCGATGCTCGCGAGAAGGTCTCCGGAATGTCTGCGGATCAGGCCAAGCAGGACTACATCGCGTTGGTCGACTCGCTCAGCTGAGCCGACTCAGGCCGAATGACTCAGGCAGACGGCTTCTCGTGTAACTCACGCGCCTTTGGCGCCGCCCCCGGACAAGACGAACGCGGTGGTGGGGTCCGTCGCGCTCATGATGCATGCCTCACGGGGTGATCCTGCCAGGGTCCGCGCAGCCGAACGCCGACCGACCTTCGGGTCGGTCGGCGTTCGGCGCTCGGGGGCAGGGTTTACTGCTGACCCACCGTCCAGTGCCGAAGGTCGTACCCGACGTGGTCCTCGATCGGCAGGTCCGACTGGACGACGTGGGTGAAGTGCCGACCGGCGCTGTCCTGCACGAGCAGCCCGAGGCGGCTGGGCACGTCGATCCAACCGTCAGCCACCTTCTGGCGAGGTGTCTTGCTGATGGTCCAGTCGCGGTCCAACCCGACGTCCTTGGCGTCGATCGGCAGTCCCTCGACGAAGTCGCGCTGCACGGGGATGTAGCCGATGACTGAGACGCCGATCAGATCGTCGTAGTCGCCGCCGGACTTCCACACGTAGCTCCAGATGTGGTCCAGGTTCAGCAGGATGTCCCAGACGTTGACGGTGACCTTCTGCACCTTGGCGTTGATCGCGGCCATCGCTTGGGGGAGTTTGTCGAGGTCGACGGGAACGGCCGCCGCCTCGAACACCGGGGTGACCTTCTGGATCATCATGGTGCGCAGCGTGTTCATGAATGCCATGAGAGTCTTCTGGCCGCTGAAGTCACCGTCGAACGCGAAGCTCACGACCATGACGACATCGGCGGGCAACGGACTGCCCGTGTCGTAGGCCTCCTCCGCGTCAGCCGCGGACAGGTAGCGCACAGCCATGGTGCCGCCGCCGATGGCATGTTTCGCAGCGGTGAAGTGCGCGTCGCCCTGGTCGTTGGGGACGGGCACCCAGTCCCCGTTGTCGACGCCTGAGTCGAGCTCCCGAGGTTGCTCCGACACCCACGCCGTACGGGTCGAGTCCTTGACGCCCAAAGTGGTTCGGATCATCAGGTTGACCACAATCGGTTCGTCACCGTTCTGGTTCCAGTCCTGCTCCTCTCCCTTCCAGACTTTGACGTCGTCGACGGTGATCATCGGCCCTGTCGAGCGGGAGACCTGACTGGTGGGGGCGGCCGACGCCAACGGTGGCGTCAGCAGGGACAGGCCCAACAGGCTCGCCAGCAGGGCCAGGAGCCAGTGGCGGCCCCGACCGGCCTTGGTGGTGGGGTGAGTGGTGGTCATCGTGATTTCCTCTCGTTCGGACGGGTTGGTGGTGGTGTCGCGATGCGACTCAGTGCGGTTCATGCGACCGATGTCCCCGCGAGTGCTGACCAGAAACGACGCCACCGTGCCGGAACGTTCCGGCCGACACCGCACCTGCGAGGATCGGGGGATGCGCTTCGGAGTCCTGCTCGTCCCGACCGATCCCTGGCCGCAGGCAGTGCAGCGGGCCCGCTATCTGGAGTCGCTCGGCTTCGCTCACCTCTGGACGTACGACCACCTGTCGTGGCAGCGCTATCGCGACGATCCCTGGTTCGGCGCGATCCCCTGGCTCACCGGAATCGCTGCGGCCACCAGCACGATCCGACTGGGCACCATGGTGACGTCGCCCAACTTCCGTCACCCGGTCACGCTGGCCAAGGACGCGATGACGCTGGACCACATCAGTGCCGGCCGGTTGTCGCTGGGGATCGGCGCGGGTGGAATCGGGTTCGACGCCACCGTGTTCGACCAACCGATTCTGACACCGGGGCAGCGGGCCGCCCGCCTGCGCGACTTTGTCGAGGTACTCGATGAGTTGCTGCGCAACCCCGTCGTTTCTGGGGACAACTCGACGTATCCGGTTCACGAGGCCCGCATGATTCCCGGCTGCGTCCAGCGGCCGCGGGTTCCGCTCGTCCTCGCCGCGACCGGACCTAAGACGATCACGCTGGCTGCCGAGCGCGGTGACGCCTGGTTGACCGAGGGCGATCCCACCGACCCGGAGCCGACCCGCGACAGTGCGGAGTCGGCGATCCGACGGCAGGTGCAACTCCTCGACGACAAGTGCGCCGAGGTCGGTCGGGATCCGGCATCGATCGACCGGGTACTGCTGGTGAGCAACCGCGCCGAGCGGCCGTTGACCGACATGGCAACGTTCGCGGACTTCGTGGCCCGCTACGAGGCGCTGGGATTCACCGACATCGTGCTGCACGACCCGAGGCCGGCCGACCCCATCTGGGATGACGACCCGACCATGATCGAACAGGTGGCGGCTGAGTTCGTCAGCTGACCGAGTCGGCGCGGTGGCGGAGTCGAACCTGACGGACCGCTGCGGCAATGGCCAGGAACGCCGGGATCACTCCGACGAGTGCCGTGTACTCGGCGAACAGGCCCGACCCCACCCACAGCGAGCCGAGGACGAACCCGAGGACGAGGATCGCGGCCAGGTACGTGGTCCGGCTCAGCCCCCGCCATGTTCCCGATGCGGAGCGTGGGCCGAACAGGCCGGTCGCCGCACTGAGGAACTGTCCGGTGTTGGCCGTGATCCACATCGACACGCTGGGCAGAAACAGCATCGCGGCCGCCAGGCACGCCAAACTCGTGCTCGCTGTGGGGATCAGCAGCGTCGCCGGAAGGTCGGCGTACTCGATGATCAGGGTCAGGACCAACAGCACGGTGGCCAGCAGCAGTGGTGCCAGAACCCGCATGCGGTCGTGGGCGTCGAAGCGGAGGCCGAGTCGGTTTCCGAGCACCACCCCGACCGCTGCCCCCACCAACGACTCCGCCGGAAGCAGTGCTGTCGGACGATCGCTGAACAGGCTCGTGGCGACAAGGACCAGGTTGCCCGCCTGATTGGACGTGAACACGCCGAAGCGTTCATACGTCGACGTGTCGACAACTCCGATGGTCCACGCTGACAGGAATGTCGCCGCCAAATCGAACCGGAAGGTCGTGCTGGCAACAGCCTCGCCGACTTGGCTCGGCGGACCGTGGGCTGCCGACTCCGGAGTGCTCATTCCCCCACGGTAGGGACTCGGGGCGGCTGGTGAGTGCGGGTTCCGCGTCGCCGCTGACAGCGCCATTTCGTCTGGTTCGTCCCGGGATGCGACGATGGTGCTGACGGGGGATCTGTGGACATTCGCCTGCGCGTCCTTCGTCAGCGAGTCAAGATGGCCAGACGACCGACAGTGGATGTAGTGACCGGAGACCTGATGCTTCCCCCATGGCTTCGCCGCCCGACCGCGCTCGCATGCGCCGTGGTGTGCTGCGCCGTGGTGCTGCCCACCGCATCAGCAGGGGCCGTCGCCGAGCCGAGTCCCGCCACCACTGACCCCACCGATGACATGACCGCGGGCCTCGCCCCGCTGTTGGCCGAGGTCGACCAGGCCCGCGCGGACCGACTGGCCGCCGACCAGAAGTACACCGAGGCGGTTGCGGCGGTGACCCGGGCCGAGAAGCGCGTGACTAGCGAAAAGGGTGTCGTCGCCGAAGCCCGCGACATCGTGGGGGCCTACGCCCGAGCCGCCTACCAGTCCGGCCCGACCGATCTCACGTTCATCGCTGGCCTGCTCGAGGCGGACTCCCCGATCGAACTCATGCGTCGCGCCGATACTGCAGAGCGAGTGGGTACCCGCAAGGACACTGCCTACGACGCGGCGCAACTCGTTCTGGCCAAGGCGCAACAGGCGGCGGTCCGGGCGTCGGAAGCCCGCGACCGCGCCTCCGAGGCAGCCGCACGAGCGGCCGCTGACGAGGCGGAAGCCCTGGCCCAGGTCAGCGAGTACACCAGCAGATGGGCCGATCAGTTGGCCGCCGACCTGGACGCCGCGAACGATCAGGATGCCGCCAACAGCGCTGCGGCGCAGGCCTGGGCGGACTGGCTGAGCCGCCCCGAAGCGGCTGGCGCCCCCACCGTCACAACCGCCATGGTGCGCACCGGTCAACAACTTCCCGACGGGGTGACGGTCAGGAAGTCGGCCCCCGGCCTGGCCTTCTGGAACCCGGATGCCGGTGCGGGTAAGGCCAACCGGAACGCTCGCGGTGGTTCGGTGATTCTGCTGCCCGACCGTACGGTGCGTATGGCGACCTACGCCGTGTCCCGCATGGGTGCGGGGTACTCCTGGCGACAGAACACGCACGACACGATGGACTGTTCCGCGTTGGTCGATCGGGCCTGGAACATCCCGTCGGCGGGAGCAGATGCGGCCACGGCGGATCGTCCGACCGTGCCCGATGGCGTTCCGGGTCTGGCGCGCGACATGCGGCTGGTTGCGACGGACACGATCGCGCCGGGGGATGTCGTGTTCTACCTGGACGTTGATCACGGCGTGAACCACGCGGGAATCGCCGTGACTCCGGACACCATGATTGCCGCCGAACCACTGACCGGCGGAGTCAATGCCGTTGCCATCGACACCGAGCGGCTCTGGCGGGTGGGGCGCCCTGCCGCCAAGCCCAAGACGCAGGACATCCCTGCGGCGACGGGGCAGATGTTCCAATGCGGCGTTGACCCCGACGACCTCGCGCACCTGTCACCTGCGGGCAAGTGGTTCTTCCCGACCGACGACCCCGATTGGCGCGAGGAGCGGGTCAACCCCGGAACCGAACCGGGCATGCGCCTCCATCCCGTTCTTGGGTACGCGCGGTGTCACGACGGTTGGGACACCGGCGACGGCGCCGGTGAACCGATCCACGCGGTCGCCGACGGTGTGGTGGTGCTGTCGCCGAACAACGGCGGCGCCGGCAACATGGTCACCATCAGCCACGGCGGCGGTGTCGAATCGATCTACATGCACCTGTCAGAGTTCGCGCCCGGCATCAACGGCACCGTGGTCAAACGCGGTCAGGTGATCGGCAAGGTCGGCACCACGGGATTGTCCTCCGGGCCCCACCTGCACTTCCAGACCACCGTCGATGGCCAACCGGTTGATCCGCGGCACTTCTTCTACGGCGACCCCCTGAAGCCCGCCTGCGGCTGAGGCAGGACAACGCTGCTGCAGACCGGGGACGATGCGTCAGGCGAGTTCCTGCGGTGCCTTGTTGCGGCTCCGGCCAGCGATGATTCCACCGCCGGCGATCACGATGCCCAGGACGATCAGGATGATGAACGCCCACTTCAAGCGGTCCAACAGCGTGGTGTAGAACACGTCAGCCGCGGCCGCCAGCACCGGGTTGTCGAAGCGGTTCTCGATCGCGCCCTGACCCAGAGCGAGCGCGATCGCCAGCAGGAGACCGTTGATCAGCACCGCCGCCCCGACCAGGACCGTCATCTTGCGACGACGCGGTGAGATCAGGATCGCCGCCAGGTACAGCAGGATCGGCACCACGATCAGCCACGCGGACAAGGGGTCCGCGAAGCGGTAGATCGTCTGCGCCTGCTGCAGTTCCTCGCCGTTCATCAGCACGATCTGTCGGTCGGCGGCGGGAACCTCGAGGTTGGCCGCCTGCTCGATGCCTCGATCGACGAGGCCTTGCTTGACCTTGTCGATGATCGGCGCGGTGTCCAGCACCAGTTGGCCATTCTCGACCTGGGTCATGTCGCCTTCGAGCACCTTGATCAGGACGGTCTGAAGCGCCCGGTTGACCGTGACCCACAGTTCCTGGAACTGCTCGGTCTCCATGATCTTCAGCGTGACGTCGTTGATCAGCGCAGGAAGGCTCGCCTCCAACGTGGTCTCGATCTTGGTGAGTGCCCGCGGGTTCTGGATGAACTCA
>CAZCRC010000111.1:0-6943 GCA_964500995.1 uncultured Actinomycetes bacterium | reverse complement strand
GCCGGTCATGCAGCTGAGCTTGTCGTACATCCGGAAGTAATTCTGCAGCGTGATGGTCGCCAGCGTCTGGTTCTCCGCCTTGATCTCCACGCCCTCTTTGGCCTCGAGAGCCTGGTGCAGCCCTTCGCTGTAGCGACGACCGGACAGGATACGACCCGTGTGTTCGTCGACGATCATGATCTCGCCGTCGATCACGACGTAGTCCTTGTCCTTCTTGTACAGCTCCTTGGCCTTGACGGCGTTGTTGAGGTAGGAGACCAATGGCGAGTTGACGGTGTCGTACAGATTCTCGATGCCGAGCTGATCCTCCACCTTGTCGATGGAACTCTCGAAGATCGCAACGGTGCGCTTCTTCTCGTCGATCTCGTAGTCCTCGTCGCGTTTCAGGCTGCGCGTGATCCGCGCGAACTCGACGTACCACTGGGGGGCATCGTCGGCCGGGCCGCTGATGATCAACGGGGTGCGAGCCTCGTCGATCAGGATGGAGTCGACCTCGTCGACGATCGCGAAGGGGTGACCCCGCTGGACCATCTCGTCCTTGGTCCAGGCCATGTTGTCGCGCAGGTAGTCGAATCCGAACTCATTGTTCGTGCCGTACGTGATGTCGGCGGCGTAGGCAACGCGGCGTTGCGCCGGCGTCATGTCCGCAAGGATCGCCCCCACGTCCAGCCCCAGGAACCGGTGCACCCGGCCCATCCACTCGGAGTCACGTTCGGCCAGGTAGTCGTTGACCGTGACGACATGGACGCCGTCTCCGCCGAGGGCGTTCAGGTACGACGGCAGGGTGGCGACCAGCGTCTTGCCCTCACCTGTGCGCATCTCGGCGATATTGCCCAGATGCAGGGCGGCACCCCCCATGAGCTGGACGTCGAAGTGGCGCTGCCCCAACGTTCGACGGGCGGCCTCGCGGACCGTGGCGAACGCTTCGGCCAGCAGTTCGTCCAACGACTCGCCGTTGGCGACCCGCTCCTTGTACTGGGCGGTCAGAGCCCGCAGCTCGTCGTCACTCATGGCGACGAAGTCATCCTCGATCGAGTTCACCTGTCGGGCGATCGATTCGAGTTTGCGTACGATGCGCTTCTCCCCCACTCGGAGGAGTCGTTCCATCAGTGCCACGCCGATGCCTTCCGTTGCCGCCCGGACCGGTTGAGTCGGGGAAGTCCCATCGTAGTCACAGCCTCACTCAACTGAGGCGGATCAGTCCTGCCCGTACGGCACGGACGACCGCCTCAGTACGCGTGCGCGCCTGCAACTTGTCCAACACGTTGCGCACGTGATTGCGAACCGTGTTCTCCGAGATGAACAAGGCGTCCGCAATGGCTCGGTTGCCCACCCCGTCCGCCATGAGTTCCAGGATCTCGCGCTCCCTGCTCGTGAGCCGTCCAGCCGTCCCCCGAGCAGCCTCACTGGCTCGCGCGATCCGATTCAGCAGGCCCGCACCGACGTCCGGAGACACCACGGCCGTACCCGACATGGCCCCGGTCACGATCCGACGCAGTTCGGCCACGTCACCTTCGCGGTCCCACAGCCCATTGACGCCGTCCTGGACCAGGTCCAGGACCTCCTCGTCACCGCGTCCCACGCACACGACGATGGGGATCCCCAAGTCGCGCGCACTCACGTGAAGGGTTGGTTCCTCCCGCAACAGTCGAAGGTCGACGACTACCACATCGGGGGTCCTGGCCAACTGGTCGCGCACCTCCGCCACGGACGATCCGGCGCTGACCTCGAAGCCCTCACCAGCCAACACCGCCACGAGACCCTGCAGGAACATCGGCGTCACGTCGGCAACGGCCGCCGTCCGACGCTCTTGCGGGGCCGGGCCGTGAGTCGTCAACTTGCGGCGCGCCCATCCTCGGCAGCGAGGTCCAGGCGGATCAGGCCATAGTCGTACCCCCGGCGCCGATAGATCACGCTCGGCAAGTCGGCGTCGGCGTCGTGGAAGAAGAAGAAATCGTGCCCGACCGACTCCAACGCATCCAGGGCGTCCACCACACTCATGGGCCGCGTCGTGTGCACCTTCTGCCGAACGAGCACGGGCCCCTCGGCCAAGACGACATCGGCGGGAAGCTCGACAGCGGGATCCTCGAAATCGGCGGCCGGAACCTCGACCTGCGCCTGAGCTGCGTCGAACTGCGAGTCCGTGGTGAGAACCCGGGCATGGCGGCGCCGTTGACTCCGGCGCTTGTCCGCCAATCGGCGCAGGCGCTCCGACAGGGTGTCGAGTGCCTGATCCAGGGCCGCGTATTTGTCCCCGGCGTGGGATTCGGCACGGATCAGCGGACCGCGACCGTGACAGGTCAACTCGACCTCGATGGCCCGCTCGGACAGGCGCGGGTTGCGCTCTCGGGAGACCTCGACGTCGATGCGGGCAATGTCGAGCCCGAACCGCTCCACCCGCGCCAACTTCTCCTGCGCAAGTTCACGAAACTCATCGGGCAGTTCCATGTGCCGACCACGAACCACGATCTCGACAGCCATGACCCCTCCTCGATCCAGGACGCGTCGTCCTAGGGCAAACGCTAACGCGTGGTCGCCCCTGCTCGCCCGATGGGTCCGCCGACCGGCGGTGTGTGGGCCACGCTGGCGATGCCCACGACACTGCCACCGGCGGCCTCGATCGCTCGGATCGCCTCGGTGACCGTCGCCCCGGAGGTCACGACATCGTCCACAATGAGGGCCTGCGGCACTGTCACGCGACACGACAGGGCATCGACCAGGTTGCTGACCCGCGCCGATCGGGTCAAAGACTTCTGTGCCCGCCGCCGCCGATCCCACGTCAGACAGTGGGCGACGGGAAGTGGGGGCTCCCGTCCCAGCGCCAAATCCACCACATCGAACCCGCGCGACCGCCAGCCACGGGAACTGCCCGGCACCGGGACGAGGGCCGTCGCCGTGGCGATCTGAGGGTGCGCCCGGATGGCCCGGTCCAGCAAGGTGCCTACGGGCTGGGCCAGTGCGGTCAGATGCCGCTCCTTGAGACCGAGGACCAGTGCCCGTGCAGCTCCCTCGTAGCGGGCTGCGGCGCATACGGTCAGGTCGGCGGTACGGGCGAGAACCACCGGGCCACGCACCTCCAGATCACATCCCTGGCACCACCACGTGCCTGGTGTCGCACACGCGACGCACGCGCGCGGCAGGAAGAGATCGCGCAGAATGGTGATTGCGGTGGTGGTCACCCGTCCAGGGTCGTGGCCGCTGCGGCCCCGGCTCCGTCAACCACCCCACCTGTGGCTGACGCCGGGGACATCGGGCCTGGGGATTGTTCCCGTGGCAACGTGAGAACGAAGGAGCAACCGGCACCGCGACTGCTCGTGACACTCAGATCGCCGCCGTGCAGCCGCGCGTCCTCACGCGAGATCGCCAGGCCGAGTCCAGTGCCGCCCAATGTCCTGGTGCGGGAGGGATCCGCGCGCCAGAACCGCTCGAACACCCGGTCCGCGTCCTTGGGATCCAGGCCCACGCCGTGGTCGGTGACGGTGATGGCGACGTTGTCGTCGTCGCAGGTCAGCGTCACCGTGACGGGCTCACCCGCCCCGTACTCGATCGCGTTGACGACCAGGTTGCGCACCACCCGGCTGACCCGGCGATGGTCGCAGGCGACCTCGCAGGACGACGGTCCGGTCACCACGAGATCGCACCCGTGGTCGGCCGCAACCGGGCGCAACGCGGCCACCCACTCGCGCAGCAGGAACCCCAGGTCCACGGCCTCCACATCCAGCACGACCTCGCCGGCGTCGAACCGTGACACTTCGAGCAGGTCGTTGAGCAGGGAGTCGAACCGTTCGACTTCGGTGACGAGGAGTTCGCTGGTGCGCCGGGCGGGGACCTGATCGGCCGCGGTGTCGTCGTGCACGACCTCGGCGGCCATCCGAATCGTCGTCAGCGGCGTCCGCAACTCATGCGAGACGTCCGCGACGAAGCGGCGCTGCATCTCCGAGACCCGGCGCAGTTGCTCGATCTGATGCTGCAAGCTGCCCGCCATCGTGTTGAAGGAACCAGCGAGTCGGGCCATGTCGTCCTCACCCCGCACCGTGATCCGGCGGTCCAGATCGCCGGTGGCGAGGGCAGCGGCAGCTCGCGACACCTGCTGCACCGGCCGGACGAGTCTCGACGTGAACCACCAGGCAAGCAGGCCCAACGCGATGACCAGCACCACACCGACGGCCACGACCGTGGAGCGCACCAGCGAGATCGTGCGGGTGACGTCGGACAGTCCGAACAGGTAGTACAGCTCGTACGGACCGTAGCCCTGGATGTTGACGGGGGCGCCCACCACCAGACCCGGTTCGACGCGGCCGTCGGAGTACTGGATGTCGGTGCGCGTCCACGCGGTCGTCTTCTCACTGCGGATGGCGTCGGCCAACTCCGGTGGGAAGGAGTCCATGCTCACCAACTGGGTGGACTGCGAGGGCAGATCAGGGAACTCCGGCGAGGACTGAACCACGATGTCGTACTCCGGCGGTTTGCCGGCGCGGCTGGCCAGGTCGGCGACCAGGGCGTCGATGGTGGCCTGCTGGTCGGGCTCCAGCGAGGTCGTGGCGAAGGTGCGTGCGATGGAGCGTCCGGCGGACAACTCCGCCAGCGCGCTGCGCTGCTTCGCCTCGATCAGCCCGTCGGACACCCGCTGGATCAGGACGACACCGGCGGCTCCGACCACAAGAGTCGTGACCAGGACGGTCGTCACAACGGTTCGGAACTGCAGCGACCTGCGCCAGAAGGACGCCAGCGACAGTCCCCGCGCCATCAGTCAGAGCCGGCGCGGTATCCCACACCCCGCACGGTGATCACGTATTTGGGGTCATCGGGGTCGACTTCGATCTTGCCGCGCAGTCGCTGGACGTGGACGTTCACCAAGCGCGTATCGGCAGCGTGCTGGTACCCCCACACGTCACGCAGCAGCATGTCCCGGGTGAACACCTGCCAGGGCTTGCGCGCCAGGCACGCGAGCAACTCGAATTCCAGCGGAGTCAACGAGATGGGTTCGCCGGAGCGGGTCACCGAGTGGCCCGAGTAGTCGATCTGCAGGTCCCGCAGTGTGATCACCTCGGGGGCGACCTTGACCGCCGGACGCATCTGCGCACGCAGCCGTGCGATCAGTTCCTTCGGTTTGAACGGCTTGACGACGTAGTCATCGGCACCGGCCTCCAGTCCTCGCACGACGTCGGTCGTGTCGGTCCGGGCCGTGAGCATGATGACGGGAGTGTCGGCCTCGGCGCGGATCTGTTCGCAGACCTCGACTCCGTCCTTGCCCGGCAGCATGACGTCCAGCAGGACGGCATCGGGTTCGAAGTCACGGAATGCCGCCAACGCGGCACTGCCGTCGGAGCACACCCCCACGACATATCCCTCACCTTTGAGCACGATCGTCAGCATCTCCGCGAGAGCCGGATCGTCGTCCACCACCAAAATGCGACCAGTCACCGCACCATCATCGCAAAGACCTGGCGTGCCGGGCGCAACGCCCGTCACGCGGCGCGTTCGATCATGCCCACCACTGCTGCAACCCCCAACACGGAACGGGCGGAGAACGCGGAACGCCACAGGCCGCCGTGGTTGGCGGCGTCGGTGAACAACTGCGTCGGATGCTCCAGCGGAACAGCCGGATTTGCCGCCGAGTAACGGTCGTTGAGGTCCCGGACCAGCAGGAGTGCCATGAGCGCGTTGCAGGTGTCGGGCTCGAAGATCTCCATCCCGAAGCGGCCGGCGCCCGCGTAGGCCGCAGCCAGCATCTTGTTCTTCACCACCGACTGGGTGCGGGTAGCGGGCGCCACGTTCAATGACACCCGGATTCCCGCGGCCCGCGACTCGATGGCGCGCCACCGCTGCATGCGCTTGGCCAGCAGATAGTTCGGCCCCTGCTGCGGCACCAGACAATCCGCGACCGCGTAGAGCGCCCCCGAGTCGTCGCGGAGTGTGTCGGGGTAATTCGGTTGGAACAGGTTGGCCAGCCGCAGTGGCCACCGGGTGGCTCGAGCGAGCAGGTGATGGTCCCATCGCTCCCGGGAGTCGGCCACCACATCGGCGTCCACCTGGAACGCATCCGTCGGGGTCGCCAGGAACGCCAGCGTGGTCTCGCCGTTTCGGTGAGTGCGTGCGTGAGTGGCCAAGGCATCCGCTGCCATCGACAGTCGGACATTCGTGGCACCGTCGGCGTACAGGTAGTTGCCGACGACCAAGTCCCCGTCGAACCCCGCGATCCAGGCGGCGATGTCGGGCAACTGCGTCAGCAGGTCCGCTCCCGCGACGGCTGCGACCTCGTCATCGGAGTTCGCTCCCGCAACGGCACTGACCGGAATCGGCACCTGCAGCACGCCGGGGGTGCCGGAGACCGCGGCGATGATACGGCGCCACGTGTCCGGTCGGGGTAGGTCGACGGCCAGGATCTGCGCGCCCCACCCGAGTAGTTCCCGCAACGGACTCAACTCGGCCCCAGCGCCGAGCATCACGATCGTGGTGTGGGACAGATCGAACCACTCCGGGTGGTTCACCGCGCGAGTCACGGCCGTGAGCAGCGAAGGCTCCGCGACGCCCGCGGTCACCCAGTCCCGGACCTGCTCGATGAGCGCGGTCCCGGACAGTTCCTTGCCGCGGAACGGAACGGTGACGGCATCGCGGGCCGGTGCCCCGCCGACGAACGACCGGGTCGCCAGGCCGCCACCCAGGTCACATGCTGCGGCCAAGGGATACTCGGTGCCGTCCTGGACGTACGTGAAGGACTCCGTGAGGTGGGCGAGGCCCGCGACGGACGCCGCCAAGGACAACTCCGGATTGCGACCCGCCAGGGCCACCAGATCCCGGGCGGGTCCGAGGTACTCCTTACGCCAGTCGGCCACCGCTCGGATCCGCCGGGCCAGCGCCGGGTCGACCGCCTCGGCTGCCACCGCCAGCGTCTCCCGCCCGGTGGCGGTGGTGGAGCGCTTGCCGGCCACCATCGGAAACT
>CAZCRC010000110.1:0-7007 GCA_964500995.1 uncultured Actinomycetes bacterium | reverse complement strand
GAACTGGCGCAGGAGGTCAGCGCATGAGTGACCGTATCGTTCTGTCCGGTGTGCGCCCGCTGGGCGGCGAGCCCCGCGATGTGGTCATCGACGAGGGAATCATCGCCGAGATCACGGCTCCGGGTGCCGCGGTGGCCGATGCCGACACGACCGTGCTGGATCTCTCCGGACAGGTCCTGCTTCCCGGATTGGTCGACCTGCACACGCATCTTCGGGAGCCCGGCCGCGAGGACGCCGAGACGGTGCAGTCCGGCTCGGCGGCGGCGGCACTCGGCGGATTCACCGCTGTGCACGCCATGGCCAACACCGACCCCGTGGCGGACACGGCCGGTGTGGTCGAACAGGTCTACCGACTCGGACAGGAGGCCGGCTACGTCGACGTCTTCCCGGTCGGTGCGGTCACGGTCGGTCTGGCCGGAGAACAACTGGCGGAACTCGGTGCGATGGCCGACTCGGCCGCTCGGGTGCGGGTCTTCAGCGACGACGGAAGTTGCGTGTCGGACGCGCTGCTCATGCGACGCGCGTTGGAGTACGTCAAGGCATTCGACGGTGTGATCGCCCAACATGCCCAGGAACCTCGGCTCACCGTCGGCGCGCAGATGAACGAGGGCGCGGTCTCGGCGGTCCTAGGGTTGCGGGGATGGCCCGCGGCTGCGGAGGAGTCGATCATCGCGCGGGACATCCTGCTCACCGATCACGTGGGCTCCCGCCTGCACGTCTGCCACGTCTCCACCGCGGGCAGCGTGGACCTGATCCGGCGCGCCAAGGAGCGTGGGGTCGACGTCACGGCCGAGGTCACGCCGCACCACCTGCTGCTCACCGACGAACTCGCGCGCAGTTACGACCCGATCTACAAAGTGAACCCGCCGCTGCGCACCCCCGCGGACGTCGCCGCACTGCACGTCGGCTTGGCCGACGGGACCATCGACATCGTGGCCACCGACCACGCTCCGCACACATCGGAGGACAAGGACTGTGAATGGGACGTCGCTGCGTTCGGGATGCTGGGCCTGCCGACCGTCTTGTCGGTCGTGATCGACACGATGGTCCGCCCGGGTCTGCTCGATTGGGCAGGCGTGGCGGAACGGATGTCCGTGGCTCCGGCCCGCATCGGCCGCCTCGCTGACCACGGCCGTCCCGTGGCACCCGGCGAGCCCGCCAACCTCACGGTTGTGGACCCCGACATCGAATGGGTGGTCGATCCCGCGGACTTCCCCGGCCCCTCGCGCAATACGCCGTACCGGGGACTCACGCTTCCGGGGCGAGTGACCACAACCGTGCTCCACGGTCACCTGACGGTGATCGAAGGGCGCCTGCAATGGTGAGCGCGGAGCAACTCGGTGAGCAGGCGGCCGTCACGCAATGGCCGCTCCGCATCCTGCTGGTCCTGCTGACCCTGGCGGTCATTGTCGGGGCGTTGTACGGCTTGCGCCGGGGCTGGGTCAATCGAGGCGCTCGGCAAGGGGTGGCACTGCCGGCAGTTCCCCCGTCGGTGGCTGCCACCGTGGAACACGGCGAGGGCGTATCCGGGTCCTACATCGGCACCACCGTGCGGGGCCGACCGTTGGAGCGCATGGTGGCCGCGGGCACCCGGGCGCAGGCCGAGGTCGTCGTGGGCGACTTCGGGGTCGCGGTCATCAAGCAGGGTGACCCGACGTTGTACATCGCCGCGGCGACGATCACCTCGGTCGGGACCGCCGCGGGCATGCTGCAACGGCATTTCGGCGGGCACGGACTACTCACGATCGACTGGGAGTGGGACGGCCACCCCGTCACCACGGGGATGTGGTTCGTTGACGCCGCCGACCAGGCGGATGTTCGCCAGCGGATCCTCGGGGTCCATCGGGAGGGAGTGTCATGACAACAACCCAGACCGCACCGGCGGTGTTGATGCTCGAAGACGGTCGCTCGTTTCGCGGCCACGCCTACGGAGCTACAGGGACGACCTTCGGCGAGGCGGTGTTCACGACCGGTATGACCGGCTACCAGGAGACCCTGACCGACCCGTCGTACCACCGCCAGGTCGTGGTCCAGACGACCCCGCACATCGGCAACACCGGCATGAACGACGAGGACCCCGAGTCCCGCCGGATCTGGGTCGCCGGGTACGTCGTGCGAGACCCCGCCGTTCGGGCCAGCAACTGGCGGGCGACCAGCGAGTTGGCGCAGGACCTCCAGGAAGCCGGTGTGGTGGGAATCAGTGGGGTGGACACCCGTGCCCTGACCAGGCACCTCCGCGATCGGGGGGCCATGCGTGTCGGGGTCTTCTCCGGTGACACCATCCCCGCCGATGACGAGTTGCTGCGACAGGTGCAGGACAGCCCGGGCATGGCGGGGGCCGACCTCACGGCTGACGTGACCACCCCCGTTCCGTACGTCGTCGAACCGGACGGGGATCATCGCTTCACCGTCGCCGCCATCGATCTGGGGATCAAGTCCATGACCCCCCGACGGATGGCCGAGCGCGGGATCCGGGTCCTGGTCCTCCCAGCCACGACGAGTCCCACGGACCTGCTGGGCACGGGCGCCGACGGGTACTTCCTGTCCAACGGCCCCGGCGATCCGGCCACCGCCGATCACGCCGTGGGGTTGGTCCGTGAGGTTCTGGCGGCCGATCGGCCGCTGTTCGGTATCTGCTTCGGCAATCAGATGCTCGGGCGGGCGCTGGGGCTGGACACGTACAAACTCAAGTTCGGGCACCGGGGGATCAACCAGCCCGTCAAAGATCTGACGACCGGCAAGGTCGAGGTCACGGCCCATAACCACGGGTTCGCAGTCGCCGCCCCCGTCGGCGAACCATTCGACACTCCCTACGGTCCTGCCGAGGTCAGTCATGTCTGCCTGAACGACGATGTGGTCGAGGGGGTGCGGCTGCGCAACGGCAGGGCCTTCAGCGTGCAGTACCACCCCGAGGCCGCCGCCGGCCCGCATGATGCCGCGTACCTGTTCGACCGATTCACCGATGTGATGGGGGGCCGCTGACATGCCGCTTCGTGACGACATTCAGTCCGTCCTGGTGATCGGCTCCGGTCCGATCGTGATCGGCCAGGCCTGTGAGTTCGACTACTCGGGCACCCAGGCCTGCCGGGTCCTGCGCGCGGAGGGGCTGCGGGTGATCCTGGTCAACAGCAACCCGGCCACGATCATGACCGATCCTGAGTTCGCCGACGCGACCTACGTCGAGCCCATCACCCTCGACATCGTCGAGAAGATCATCGCCAAGGAGCGTCCGGACGCACTGCTGCCCACCCTGGGGGGTCAGACCGCGCTGAATACCGCCATCGCACTGGCCAAGGCCGGGGTGCTCGATCGCTACGGCGTCGAGTTGATCGGCGCCGACATCGACGCGATCGAGCGCGGCGAGAACCGGGAGATCTTCAAGGGCATCGTGGCCGAGATCGGCGCGGAGTCGGCGCGCAGCAGGATCTGCCACACGGTCGAGGACTGCTTCGCGGCCGCGGAAGAGCTGGGCTACCCCGTCGTGCTTCGGCCGTCCTTCACCATGGGCGGCGCGGGCTCCGGGTTCGCCCACACCCCCGATGAGCTCCGCACCATGGCCACCGCCGGGCTGCTGGCCAGCCCGACCACCGAGGTGCTGCTCGAGGAGTCGATCCTGGGGTGGAAGGAGTACGAACTGGAGTTGATGCGCGACCACAACGACAACGTGGTGGTCATCTGCTCGATCGAGAACCTGGACCCCATGGGAGTGCACACTGGTGACTCCATCACGGTGGCTCCCGCGCTGACCTTGACCGACCGGGAGTACCAGCGGCTGCGGGACATCGGCATCGACATCATCCGAGCCGTCGGAGTGGACACCGGTGGGTGCAACATCCAGTTCGCCGTGAACCCGGCCGACGGGCGGATCATCGTCATCGAGATGAACCCGCGGGTGTCGCGCTCCAGTGCGCTGGCCTCCAAGGCCACCGGGTTCCCCATCGCCAAGATCGCTGCGCGACTGGCCGTGGGCTACAGCCTGGACGAGATCCCCAACGACATCACCGCCGAGACGCCGGCGTCGTTCGAACCGGCCCTGGACTACGTCGTCGTCAAGGTGCCTCGGTTCGCCTTCGAGAAGTTCCCCAACGCCGACGACCACCTGACGACCACCATGAAGAGCGTCGGCGAGGCGATGGCGATCGGCCGCAACTTCACCGAGGCGCTGCAGAAGGCGCTGCGGTCGTTGGAGAACTCCGACGCGCCGTTCAGTTGGGCGGGGCAGCCCCCCGCCGACCCCGCCGAACTGCTGCGGGAGGCCGCGACACCCCGCGACGGGCGACTGCGCCTCGTCCAGCAGGCGCTGTGGGGGGGAGCCAGCGTGGCGCAGGCTCACCTCGCCACCGGGATCGACCCCTGGTTCCTGGACCAGATCGTGCTGCTCAACGACATCGCCGAACAGGTCCGTGCGGCGGCAGTGCTCCAACCCGATCTCGTCCGGCTGGCAAAACGAAACGGGTTCTCCGACCGGCAGCTCGGCGAGATCCTCGACTTGGCGGAGCCCGTCGTCCGTGGGGTCCGTCATGCCTTGGGCATCCGGCCCGTCTACAAGACCGTCGATACGTGTGCGGCGGAGTTCGCGGCCCAGACGCCCTATCACTACTCGTCCTACGACGAGGAGACCGAGGTGGAACCGGGTCGCCGACCCAAGGTGCTCATCTTGGGTAGCGGCCCCAACCGGATCGGCCAGGGCATCGAGTTCGACTACTCCTGCGTGCATGCGTCGCTGACGTTGCGCGAACAGGGCTACGAGACCGTCATGGTCAACTGCAACCCGGAGACGGTCTCCACCGACTACGACACCTCCGATCGGTTGTACTTCGAGCCGCTCACCCTCGAAGACGTGCTCGAGGTCTTCGCAGCCGAGAGCGCGACCGGTGACGTGGTCGGAGTCATCGTGCAACTGGGTGGGCAGACGCCCCTGGGACTGGCCCAGGCGCTGAAGGATCTGGGGCTGCCCGTTGTGGGAACCCCGCCGGAGTCCATCCACCTCGCCGAGGACCGCGGCTCGTTCGGCCGCGTCCTGGCGGCTGCGGGGCTCCCCGCTCCCAAGCACGGCACGGCATTCTCGTTCGACGAGGCGCGCGCGATCGCCCACGAGATCGGCTACCCGGTCTTGGTCCGGCCGTCGTACGTGCTCGGTGGCCGCGGCATGGAGATCGTCTATGACGATGAGATGCTCGCCGGATTCCTGGACCGCGCCACCCAGATCAACCCGGAGCACCCCGTCCTGATCGACCGCTTCCTCGACGATGCGATCGAGATCGACGTCGATGCCCTGTACGACGGAACCGACCTGTTCCTGGGCGGCGTCATGGAGCACATCGAAGAAGCGGGTATTCACTCCGGTGATTCGGCCTGCGCACTGCCTCCGATCACCTTGGGTCACGCCGAGATCGAGCGCATCCGGGAATCCACCCGTGCAATCGCGGACGGCGTGGGCGTGCGTGGTCTGCTCAACGTCCAGTACGCGCTCGCCGGTGACGTCCTCTATGTGCTCGAAGCGAACCCCCGGGCCTCGCGAACCGTCCCCTTCGTCTCCAAGGCGACCGCGGTCCCGTTGGCCAAGGCAGCCGCACGGGTCATGATGGGCGAGACGATCGCGAACCTGCGCGCGGACGGGACACTTCCCCGTCACGGTGACAGTGGGACCCTTCCGATCGGTGGGCCGATCGCGGTCAAAGAGGCGGTGTTGCCGTTCGGTCGGTTCCACGGCGTCGACACCGTGCTCGGACCGGAGATGCGTTCCACGGGTGAGGTCATGGGGATCGACGCCTCGTTCGGTACGGCGTTCGCCAAGTCCCAATCGGGTGCCTACTCCGGCGGCTTACCCACGTCCGGCCGGGTTCTGGTCAGCATCGCCAACCGGGACAAACGCTCCATGATCTTTCCGATCAAACGATTGGCGGACCTGGGCTTCGACATCGTGGCCACGGCAGGGACAGCAGAGATCCTGCGCCGCAACGGCCTGAAGGTCGGGACTTTGCGCAAACACCGCGAAGGGGCAGGCCCGAACGGCGAACCCACCACGATTCAGGCGATCAACGCCGGCGACGTGGACCTCATCGTCAACACTCCGTTCGGCGTCGGCACGAGGTTGGACGGATACGAGATCCGCACCGCCGCGGTGACTCACTCGATCCCGTGTATCACCACGACCGCGGGACTGGCGGCGGCCGTCCAGGGCATCGAGGCCACACTGGATGCCACCGTGGGGGTCCGGTCCCTCCAAGAGCACGCCGCCGACATCAACCGGCTGCGGGCTGAGGCCACCAGATGACGGCAGGCGCGCAGTGGCGCGCCAAGGTCCTGGCCCGTCGGCGCACCGGGAGGTACGCGGTCTTGACGGTCTCGGCGCCCGGCGTCGCGCAGCGGTGCCGCCCAGGACAGTTCGTGTCGGTGACAGTGCCGGACGACTCCGCCTTCCTGCTGCGTCGGCAGCTGTGGATAGGAACCAGTTCGGCGTCTGGTCGAGACGGCGGCGCCGTGGAGTTGATCGTCGATGCCTCCCGCAGTGGGGGCGCCCGGTTGGCTGCGCTGGATCAGGGGGCGACCCTGGATGTGTTGGGCCCGTTGGGTCGCCCCTTCTCGCTGCCGAAGCAGCCGGTCACCGCCCTGTTGGCGGCGGCGGGGGCAGCCACAGCGCCGCTCGTGTGGCTCGCCGCTGAGTTGGGCGCCCGAGGCTCGCGCATCCGCTTCATGTTCCTGCCCCCCGACGAACCCTTCGGCGTTCTGGACGCCAAGCGGCTGTCAGCGGGAGTTGTCACTGTGGCCAGGACCCGTGAGATCGCCGCTGCCTTGGCTGCCGACGCATCCCACGGTCGTGACGTCGTCTACTCGGCTGGGCCGGCCGAACTCATGGCGGTGGTGGCGGGTGCCGTCGGCGCCACCCCGCACCAGACGGCGTTGCAGACCGAGCGGGTCTGTGCTGCGGGCACATGCACGGCGTGCGTGGTTCCCATCACGGGTCGCGACGGGGTGGCGCGCATGGTGCGAGCATGCACCGAAGG
>CAZCRC010000109.1:0-7023 GCA_964500995.1 uncultured Actinomycetes bacterium | reverse complement strand
GTGCAGAACGCGCAGTCGCCGTCGAAGAGCAGCACGGGGAACCCGTCGGAATCCGGGTCGAATCGGGTCACGATCATGGCCCACGATCACACGACGGACGCCGGTTCGCAGCGCTCGCTGCCGGGCTCAGACCTCCAGGACGATCGGAACGATCATGGGGCGGCGCCGGTGGGTCTTGGCCACCCAGCGGCCCACGACCCGGCGCACTACCTGCTGCAACTGCGACACGTCGGTCACCTCATCCGCGAGCGCCCGTTCCAGGGCCTTGGCCAGGTCCGGTCGGATGGTGTCGAAGATCTCGTCGTCATCGGCGAAGCCGCGCTCGTGCAGTTCCGGCCCCGCGACCACCTTGCCGGTGCTGATGTCGACGGCGACGAACACCGAGATGAATCCTTCTTCGCCGAGGATGCGTCGGTCCTTGAGTTGCGACTCGGTGATGTCACCCACGCTGGAGCCATCGACGTACACGTACCCCACGGGCACCTGTCCGACAGTCGCCACCGCACCATCGACAAGGTCGATCACGGTGCCATTGTCGGCGAGCACGATGTGATCAGGTGACACGCCGGTGAGTTCCGCCAGCGCGGCGTTGGCTCGCAGGTGGCGCCATTCGCCATGGACGGGCATGACGTTACGGGGCTTGACGATGTTGTAGAGCGTCAAGAGTTCCCCTGCGGACGCGTGGCCCGACACGTGGACCATCGCATTGCTCTTGTGCACGACCGTGGCGCCCTGCTTGATGAGCCCGTTGATAACGCGATTCACCGAGTTCTCGTTGCCGGGGATCAGCGATGATGCGAGCACGATCGTGTCGCCGGGTCCCACCTCGATCTCGTGGTCGCGGTTGGCGATGCGCGACAGCGCTGCCATCGGCTCCCCCTGCGACCCGGTGCAGATCAACACCGCCTGGTCATCGGGCAGGTCCTTCATCTGATCCAGGCTGATCAGGGTGTTGCCGGGAACAGTCAGGTAGCCGAGTTCCCGGGCGACGTTCATGTTACGGACCATCGACCGGCCCACAAACGCGGCCTTACGACGATGGGCAACGGCGGCATCGAGCACCTGCTGGATGCGATGCACGTGAGATGCGAACGAGGCAACGATCAGGCGGCCCTTGGCCTGCGCGAACACCCGGTCGAGCACGGGGGCGATGTCACGCTCACTGACCAGGAATCCCGGGACCTCGGCGTTCGTGGAGTCAACCAGCAGCAGGTCCACCCCGCCATCCCCCAACTCCGCGAAGGCGTTCAAGTCAGTTGTGCGGCCGTCCAGCGGAAGCTGATCGATCTTGAAGTCTCCGGTGTGGATCACCACATGGTCGGGGGTGCGAATCGCGAGGGCCAACGCGTCGGGGATCGAGTGGGTCACGGCCAGGAACTCGACGGTGAACGGTCCGACGGACACCTCCTGATCGGCCTCCACCTCGACCAACGTGGCTTTGCGGCGGTGCTCGCGCAATTTCGACTCGAGGAAGGCGAGGGTCAACTTCGACCCGTAGATCGGGAACTGGTCGTGTTCGCGCAGCAGGAACGGAACCGCCCCGATGTGGTCCTCGTGGCCGTGGGTGAGGACGAGGGCGACGACGTCCTCCCAGCGGTCATCCAAGTAACTGAAATCCGGCAGGATCAGGTCGACGCCCGGCTGTTGTTCCTCGGGGAACAGCACGCCACAGTCGACGATGAGCAACTTGCCGCCGTATTCCAGGACGGTCATGTTGCGGCCGATCGCCCCGAGGCCGCCGAGGGCAACAACCCGCAGTCCTTGTCGCGGGAGCGCAGGTGGAGTCACGAGCGTCACAGTTCGAACCCACCTGCCTTGAGATCCTGCCGCAGTTGTTGTCGTTGCGCCTCGTCGGCGGCGATCAGTGGCAACCGCAACGGTCCACCTCCCGGTCGCTCGAGCAGATCCAGCGCAGCCTTGACCATGATCACTCCCTGCGTCCTGGTCATGATGCCCTCGATCACCGGCATCAGCGACAGATTGATGGCAGCAGCCGTGGCCACGTCTCCGGCGGAGTACGCCGCCACCATGGCCGCGAGTCGGTCGGCGACGATGTGGCCGATGACGCTGACGACGCCGACGGCGCCGATGCTCAGCAGCGGAAGATTGAGGCCGTCGTCGCCGGAGTACCAGGCCATCTGGCCATCAGTTGCATGGAGCACCGACGCCGCAGCATAGGGGTCGCCCTTGGCGTCCTTGTTCGCCACGATGCGGGGGTGCTCAGCCAGGCTCACCAAGGTGTCGTGCGCCAGGGGAACCCCGGACCGACCGGGAATGTCGTACAGCATGATCGGGGTCTCGGTGGCGTCGGCCACGGCCCGGAAATGCGCCAGCAACCCCGACTGGGGCGGCTTGTTGTAGTAGGGGGTCACCACCAGAAGGCCCTGGACTCCGATCCGCTCGGCTTGGTGCGCCAGCTCGATGGTGTGGGCGGTGTCGTTGGTTCCGACGCCCGCGACAACCGCGGCGCGCGAACCGACCGCGTCGACCACCACGCGAAGCAGCTCCGCCTTCTCGGTGTCGGAGGTTGTGGGGGATTCACCGGTGGTGCCGCTGATCACGAGACCGTCGTTACCGAGGTCGACCAGATCCACGGCCAGTTCGGCGGCGGCGCCAAGGTCCACCCGACCGTCGTCGGTGAAGGGCGTCACCATCGCTGTCAGAACACGCCCGAAGGGGGCCTCACTCGTCATTGGTTCACCGGTCCTGCTAGGGCGGAACGTTCCACGAACGTCCGTGCCGCCTTGTCATGGAGTGCCTGCCGCTGCGGATCCCACAGTGGCCACAAGTAGTCCAGTACCCAGACCATCAGCGCGGCAACCCCCAGCAGGGGGATCACCTGCATGGCGGCCAGGGCTGCCGGGATCAACCAGCGCAACAGCGCCGGGCCGAAGCCCGGCACCCGACGACCCGCCAGCACCTTGCGGGTGCCCACCACTCGGTCACCGATCGTCTGCCCGGTCCGTGCCACCAGCACGACTCCGTTGCCGAGCCCGAGCGCCAGCGTCACGACACTCAGCCATGCGAAGAACGGGACCAGCCCGTCACCGAAGAGGGCTTGCAGTTCTGCCTCGCTGGGCTGGTAGCCGGGATTGGCCTCGGACTTGGCCAGGAGTTCACTCCAGGCCTCACCATCGATCAGCGTTCCGAAGCCACCCGTGACGGCGCCCACGATGGCCAGGATCACCAACGCGATTGCGGTGAGCACGAATGAGTCGATCAGATATCCGAGGACCCGGCGCCACCAGCCGGACAACACCTGGCCATCCGGACCCAACCGGTCACCGGCAGCAACGGGGGCGGGCGGGGGGAACGCGAGCGAGGGTGGTGGGCCGGTGGGGAACGGTGTCTGGGGTGAACTCGGCGTCAGCGGCGGAGGCATTGCGGGCCCGCCGTCAGCAGATCCCAGCGGCGCAGGGGCCACGCCGCTCGCGACTGGCGCACTCATGGGGGGAGCCGGTGGCTGCGGCGCTGGGTCAGGCTCGGGGGGCGCCACCGGTGGGGACACATGCTGGGTCCACGCGTGGCCGTTCCAGTAGCGCAGCGAACTGCGCCCCCCCGGATCCGGGTACCAGCCGGCGACAGGATCGCTCATCGCGCGCCCCCGGCCGACGGTGTGATCATGTCGGCGATCCTATCGGCCGGGACTGGTTGCGCCGACGCGGCGAAGGGCACATTGCCTGCCTGACCATCGAGTCACGGCGATACTCGCCCATTCGTCTCGAAGGCGGCATGCGTCAACGGCATCAGCGCCGCCCACTCCGACTCCATCTGCTCGGCGACCATCTCGATCTCGCGCTGCGGGAAGGACGGGAAGTGCGAGTCCTCCCGCTTGGTGCGCAATGACAGGAAATTCATGAGGCTGCGCGCGTTCATCGTCACATACATCGACGAGTAGATCGCGACCGGCAGCACCCCGCGTGCCACCTCGCGCGCCACACCGGCAGCCAGCATGGCCTGGTAGGCGGCGTACGCCTGCTCACACGATCGCTGCGTCTGCTCCACGACGACCTGGTACTGCTCCGGGGTGCCCTCGATGAACTCGTAGGCACCGGGCTTGCCCTGCTGAACCAGACGGCGCTGCGGACCGGGGACGTAGAACACCGGCTGCAGTTCGCGGTAGCGCCCCGACTCCTCGTTGTACGACGCCATCCGGTGACGCATGAACTCGCGGAACACGAAGATGGGCGCGGAGATGAAGAACGTCAACGAGTTGTGCTCGAACGGCGTCCCGTGCCGGTCGCGCATCAGGTAGTTGATGAGGCCTCGGGAACGCTCCGGGTCGGCCGCGATGTCGTCGAGCGAGGACTCCCCCTTGGTGGAGACACGAGCCGCCCACACGACGTCCGCGTCCGATGCCGTCGCCTTGATGAGTTCCACGGTCACGTCGCTGCGGAACTTCACCGCGGGAGCCGTTGGGCCGACCATCGCAGTCCTTTCGCCGATTGCTGGCCTCAGGCTAACCCGCGATCCGTCGACTTCTGGGGACGCCGCGGCGCAGTCCGACGGTTCAGGGCACCAGGACTCCGGGGTTCAGGACTCCCTGGGGATCCACGAGCGCCTTGATACCTCGCAGCAGGCGGACACCCTCCAGCCCGATCTCAGCTTCCAACCACGGCGCATGGTCGCGGCCCACGGCATGGTGGTGAGTGATCGTTGCTCCGGCTGCCGCGATCGCGTCCATCGCAGCGACCTTGGCTGCGGCCCACTGAGCCACCGGGTCATCGTCCGCGGCGGTGATCACCGTGAAGTACAGCGACCCGCCGGTCTCGTAGACATGGGAGATGTGGGACATCACGTACGGATCGTGGCCATCCGCGACCCGCAGCGCGCCCGTGAGGGCGTCCGCCACCGCCTCGCGCAACCGGTGCAGTGACGACCAATGGGTGGCCGTCTCGAGGGTCTCCACCAGGAACCCCCGATCCAACAACACGTCCCGCAGGTACGGCCCGTCGTAGCGGTGTTTGCGCCACGAGGACCCCACGGTGGGACCGAGCGTGGCTGGCTTGTGGTCCTTCATGACCGACCAGGCAGCGGATCGTCGCGCCGACACGAAACGCCGCGAGTACCCCTCCCACCCCATGATTGCCATGCAGCCACCGTCGACATTGCGCAGCGACAGATACCGCTCGAACAGTTCACCGGAGCGACCCTTGGGACCGGACATGGCCAACGTGGCAGCCGTCTCCGCCGTATCCGACAACCGCATGACATCCGCGGTTGCGCGATGCTGCGCCAGGTCCCGGAAGGCCGCGACGCCAGCCTCGTACGAGGGGAACATCACGCCCTCGTAACGCGTGACGGTGGGCAGGTGACGTACCCGCAAGGTCACCTCGGTGATCACTCCCAGCGCGCCTTCCGAACCGATGAACAGTTGCCGTAGGTCGGGCCCGGCGGCACTGCGGGGACCCCGGCCCAGGGTCAACTCACCCATCGGCGTCGCCACCCGCAGGGACTCGACCATTTCGTCACTTCGGCCATAGCCGGTGGACGCCTGGCCGGCTGAGCGAGTCGCAGCGTATCCACCGATCGTGGCACGCTCCCAGGACTGAGGAAGGTGCCCCAACGTCAAGCCGCGCGTGGCCAGGATCCGCTCCAGCACCGGACCGGTGATGCCTGGTTGAACCGTCGCGGTCATCGAATCGTCGTCGATGCTGACCACGTCGGCCATCTGGTCGAAGGCGATCGCGATGCGGGGACGATCGGTCGCCGCGGTCACCCCTCCCACGACCGACGTCCCACCCCCGAACGGGACGACGAGGATCCCCTGATTCGCGCACAGCGCGAGCAGCTCGCGTACCTGCTCGTGGGACGCCGGCCGAACGACAGCGTCGGGGATCGCACGCGGGTCCAGATCCGCCTGGCGCAGGTGGAGGTAGTCCGTCAGCGAGCAACCGGCGCTGTGCCCCCAGCGATCACCCGCGGCAGTACTGACGGCGTCCGGACCCACGACGGCCGCAAGGGCGCTCGTCGCGTCCGCCTTGAGTCGCAGGGCAGGCAGCACGAGGTCGGATGCCGGCCGGGCAGGTCGGGGTGCGGGATTACCCAGAGTCGAGGTCAGGAACTGTTCGGCGGATTCGGACAACTCGACGGGGCGGGGCGGCGTTCCCCATCGGGCGAATGTCGTGGCAGAGGCCAGAGCCATGGCAGTCCCTTCTTCTCTTCGGTTTCTCTCGGACGACCGGCGGGCGGAAGACCCACCAACTGTTACAGTGTGACACATGACGTCAATCCGTCACACCGAGACGCACCGACTCACCGTCGGTGCCGTCGACGACCCCTCCGCCACCGATCCGCTGCTGGCCGCCGCCCGCGACGTGATCATGACCCACGGCCCCCGACGAGCCACCCTCACCGAGGTCGCCCGCCAAGCGGGGGTGAGTCGGATGACCGTGTATCGCCGCTTCGAGTCGTTCGATCGCCTGATGTCAGCGCTGCTGACCCAAGAGCTGGCGGCGATCCTCACCCAGATCCCGCTCCCGGAGCCCGGTCAGGGAACGGCGCACGAACAGGCAGTGGATCTCATCGTCGCGGCCACTCACGCGATCGCCGATCATCCCTTGGTCCAACGGGTCCTTGCCGTCGATCCGGAGTACCTGACTCCCCTCATGGTGCAGCGATTCGGCCAGACGCAGCGAGCCTCCGCCGAGTTGCTCCAACCGCTGCTGGCAGCCGGCATGACCGGCGCTGGCGGCGACGGCACCATCCGGGACGGCGACCCGAAGGCCATCGCGCTCGCGTGTGTGACAGCCGTGCAGTCCTTCATCTTCGCCGCCCCCGCATTGGCCGCTCAGCCTGAAGGCGCGGCAGCCCGCGCCGAACTCAGACCACTGGTCGCAGGGTTCCTGCGCCCCGGACCCCAAGGAGAACCGCGATGAGTGACGTGACCCAACTGCCCCCGCTGGACCCGGCCAGCCAGCTGTCCGCCCAGCGCCGCGAACGAGACCTCGCCCACCTGTCGGGCGGTCACAGCGTCGATGTCCTCGTCGTCGGCGGCGGGATCACCGGCGTCGGCGTGGCCCT
>CAZCRC010000108.1:0-7026 GCA_964500995.1 uncultured Actinomycetes bacterium | reverse complement strand
CAACATGGACTTCAAGAACATGCTCGAGCGGGAGCGGCTGGAGTCCAAGAAGATCAGCAAGACCCAGTCGGTCACCTCACAGATGAGCCGGGACATCGGCGCCCGCAACGTGCACATCGGCCCGAGTGACTACGTGGAATGGCTGGACGACCGCAAGTGGGCGTTCATCCGCCTCGAGGGTCGCAACTTCGGCGACGTGCCGCTGAGCCTGGAGTACAAGCTCGAGGTGTGGGACTCCCCGAACAGCGCGGGCATCATCATCGACGCCGTCCGTGCCGCCAAGATCGCCAAGGACCGGGGCATCGGTGGCCCGATCCTGAGCGCATCGAGCTACTTCATGAAGTCGCCGCCGGTGCAGTACACCGACGATGAGGCCAAGCAGGCCGTCGAGGACTTCATTTCTGGAGCGATCGAACGCTGACGAGCGAGACACGGTGAGGGCCGCCCCAATCGGGGCGGCCCTCACGTCGTTAGGTCACAGCCGTGCACCTGATTGCTGCCGCACGGCTGTGACTTACCGCGTGGACATAGTTTAGCGCTGGCTATACTTGGGCCGGTGTCGCAGCGAGGCCCACACACGGGAGGCATCCGGTGACTTGGGATCTGTACCTGACCGATGCGGTGGATGGTTGGCTCGACCGGCTCGCCGCTGAAGATTGGGACTCCTATGTCCAGGTGGTGGCGGCCATTGAGGTCTTGGCCGAGGTGGGGCCCAGCCTTGGCCGTCCGCTAGTGGATCGGATCAAGGGCTCACGTCTGCACAACATGAAGGAGCTGAGGCCAGGGTCAGCAGGTGGCACTGAGATTCGGGTGCTGTTCATGTTCGATCCGTGGCGCAGCGCGGTCCTATTGGTGGCCGGGGACAAGACCGACAACTGGTTGAAGTGGTACCGAAGTGCGATCCCATTGGCGGAGAGGCTGTACGGGGACTACCTGAACCAGCGGGAGTTGGAAGAACGTGGAGGAGAGGAGATCTGATGGCTATCAAGAAGTGGGCCGATGTCCGTGAGCGCCACATCGACGCGATCGGGGAGAGTGTTGTGGAAGCGCAGGCGGTGAAGTTGTTGACGCGGGTGCGGGGGCACAACCTGGCCGAAGTGCGCCGCCGCCAGAACCTGACCCAGCGGCAGGTGGCACTGGCCATGGGCGTCAGCGTGGGACGGGTGTCCCAGATCGAGCACGGCGACTTGTCCGGACTCGACGTCTTGGACAGGTACGTCACCGCACTTGGCGGCCAACTGGGTCTGGTGGCCACCTTCGGTGACGAGCAACTGAAGGTCGGGTGATTCCGTTCGCTCGAGTCACGAGTCGCCCGGGTCGTCCTTGTCTTTGAAGAAGCCCGCGTTCATGCACAGGACAGCACCGATGCCGGCGCTGAGGTAGATCAGCATGGTGTTGCTGGTCAGTGCGAACAGCGCGAGCCCGACCACCATGCCCAACACGATTCCGACCGCCATGCTGCGTCCATCGAACCGATCCATGCCTGACCGTACCGTGCCGCCCGGTGTCTGAATTGCCGGGTTGGCTCAAGGAATCTGCAAACGGAACGATGACTACTAGTGCCCGGGGTGCTTCCGGGCATCATGGTCGGGAGGATGGCGTGGTTATGTCATTGCCACAGTTGCCCGATGCGAGCCTGGTGAGCCCCGTTGAGGTGGTGCGCAGCAGGTGGGCGCGGTTCCGGCCGCAGATGATCATCCTGGGGATCGACCTGGTCGCGGTGGCAGCGGCGATGGCGATGTCCGGGTCGCACACGATCAACTACGAACTCCTCATCGGCGCCCTGCTGCTGTTCAACATGCTGTTGTGGGGGCTGTACCAGACGCGAATGTCGCTGCACATTCTGGATGACCTGCCGCGGGTGGTCGCCGCGAGCATCACCGCCGGTGCCGTCGGCGCCGCGCTGTTCGCACTGGTGCAACGCACCGCCCTGAGCGCCGCGGACCAGTTCTTCCTCGCTGTCCTGGTCGTGGCCGTTGTGCTCGGGCGCACGTTCAGCTACTGGCTCATCCGGTGGCGTCGTCGCGCCGGGCAACTGTGCCAGCGCACGGTGATTCTGGGCGCCGGCAAGGTGGGCCGGGATCTGGGTCGCTACATGGAAGCCGATGGGTCGTACGGCTGTGAACTGCTCGGCTACGTCGACTCCGAGCCAGCCCTGTCGGTCGCCGAGCTGCCGGCCCCGGTGCTGGGCCCCTCGGAGTTGATGGCCGAGATCGTGCGCGACGAGCGCGTCGATCGGGTCCTGATCGCGTTCCTGGCCATCCGCGAGGCGGACCTGGTCCCGATCGTGCAGACGTGCGATCGGGCCGACGTGGACATCTACATCGTCCCGCGACTGTTCGAGATGACCGTCCACTTCGGCGACTCCGACGAGATCGACGGCATCCCCCTGCACCACCTGCATCGTGGACCCTTCCGCTCGCCGACCTGGTGGTTGAAACGACTGCTGGACATGACGGTGTCTGGCCTGGCTCTGCTGCTGCTGTCACCGCTGCTGGGTGTGTTGGCGCTGACGAATCGGATCGTGGACGGACCGGGCATCATCTTCAAGCAGAACCGGGTCGGCATCGATGGCGTCGAGTTCGAAGTGCTGAAGTTCCGCAGTATGCGTCCCGCGACCGAGACCGAGAGCGCGACCAACTGGAACATCAAGAACGATGACCGGTTGTCCTGGTTCGGCAAGTTCCTGCGCCGCAGTTCGCTGGACGAGTTGCCCCAGCTGTGGAACATCCTGCGCGGTGACATGAGTCTGGTGGGCCCACGCCCCGAACGGCCGCACTTCGTGGAGCAGTTCAGCAGCGAGTTCAAGCGTTACGACGCGCGGCACCGGGTGCCGTGCGGGTTGACCGGCTGGGCGCAGATCCACGGCCTGCGTGGCGACACATCGATCCCCGAGCGGGTGCGCTACGACAACTACTACATCCAGAACTGGTCGCTGTGGTTGGACGTGAAGATCATCCTGCGGACGCTGACCGCGTTCATGAAGGGATCGGGGTGACTTCCGGGCCGGGCGCGGACCCCTTCGCCGCGACGCTCCGTGTCCTGCACGTCTGGCAGCCGCTCGAGGCGGGTGTCCCCCGATACGCGTGGGCGGCGGCCCAGTTCCAAGGGGAACACGGGTGGGACGTGCACGCGGCATGCCCGAATCCGACTCCGCATCCCGATGTGACGACTCACCTGTGGGACGCGCAGCGGAACCCTGCGAAGGGCGTACGGCGAGAATCGGCCGAGGTTCGCCGGCTGGTGTCCACGATCGCGCCAGACGTGGTCGTCGCCCACTCAGCGAAGGCGGGACTGGTGGTGCGGACGACGCTTCGAGGCAGTGTCCCCACGGTGTACGTCCCACACGCTTGGCCGCATCTGGCGCTCCCCGCTGCGGCGCAGCCCGCGGCCATCGCCTGGGAGCGGCTCGCCTCCCGATGGACGGCGGTCGTTGTCGCCGTTGGCGACGGTGAGGCCGAAGAGGGCCGCCGTCGATCCATCGACGCTCCCATCGAGGTCATCCGCAACCCCGTGCCCCCCGGCTGGTCCCCGAGGACTGCCGCTGACCGGTCCCGCGCCCGGGCTGAACTCGGGCTCCCGCATGGTCCGATCGCGGTATGTGTGGGCCGCTTCTCGCGGCAGAAGGGCCAGGACGTCCTTGTGACCGCGTGGCCACAGGTTCGTCGGTCCGTACCCGACGCGACGCTGGTGCTGGTCGGAGACGGCCCAGATCTCGACCAGGTCCGAGCGAATGCGGGTCCGGGCATCCAATTCCCGGGACCGACCGATGACCCGCGCCCCTACCTTGCGGCGGCTGATATCGCGATCCTCCCATCGCGGTGGGAGGGGCTGTCCCTGAGCATGCTCGAGGCGATGGCCAGTGCCCGCAGTCTCGTGGTGACGGACGTTGCCGGCAGCGAGGTCGTGACCGCAGCGGACAGCGGGGCGGTCGTGCCGGTCGACGACCCGCCGGCGCTGGCGGAGGCGATTGCGTTGCGCCTCGGCGGTCGGGTAGACATCGAGGCCGAGGGGCGCCGCGGTGCGCAATTCGTGGCGGAGTTCCACGACTTCGAGACAGAGATGGTGCGGCTCGCCCGTGTTATAGCCGCCGCCGCCGCCGGATGATGATCGGACGTCGATCCGTCGATCCCGCTAAAGGCCACTCACGTGGCGTCCGATGGCCCGAGAGTGAGTACCACCACCGCGGCCCCCGTCCGCTTGATCGCTATGCTCGCGGCCTTCGCGCTGGCTGTCGCAAGTCTGGTGCTGGGCTCGGCTCCGGCCTCCGCCGCGGTCACCGCTGCGGTCCCTTGGCAGTCCGGGGATCCCAGCTTCACTCCGCCTGCCGCTCGCACTCCGATCGCGGGGGTCCAGTACCACGGACTGTGGAGTGACTACACCGACACTGCACGTGCAACCATCCTGGACACGATGGCGGCAGCGGGTGTGACACACGTCCGGTTGGATGTCGCGTGGGCGCAGATTCAACCGAACCCGCCCACGTCAGCCAACGGGGGATATGACTTGGGCTGGGCGGTGCCGCGGATTGACGCTCGGCTCAAGGAGATCACCGATCGCGGAATGAAGGCGCTCATGGTCTTTTACTGGGCGCCACAATGGTCGACCGGTACGGCGGAGAAGAACGGCGTACCGCGCAGCGCGGCGGAGTACGGGGATGCCGCCGCTTGGGCAGCCAACCGCTGGAAGTCCGCACTGGTCGGGATGGAGTTGTGGAACGAACCGGACCTTCCCGAGTTCCTGGCCAACACCTCGGTGGCCACCTACACCAGTCTGGTGACAAACGCCTATCCCAAGATCAAGGCGGTCGCACCGGCTGTCACAGTTGTGGCGGGCGCACCGACCTACGTGAAGACCAGTTGGTACCAGGGCTTCTATGACAATGGGGGCGCTGACAAGTACGACGCGCTGGGCATCCACCCCTACATCGGGGTCGCCGACCAGCCCACAGCCACCTGTGACACGAAGTACCGCGAGTACTACCCGTGCAACATCCCGGATCTGATCGCGCTCATGCAGGCCAACGGTGACGGGGACAAGAAGATCTGGGCCACGGAGTACGGCTGGTCCAGTCACGATGAGTCCAGTTATGCCGCACCAGTCCCGAACTGGAAGCGGGGTGTGACCCTGGCGGAGCAAGCGGCCAATCTGCTCGCCATGCAGGGCATGCTGGGTTCGTACCCGCAGGTCGAGGCCTCGTTCTGGTACAACGACTGGAACAAGGCCACCAGTGATCAGCACGAGAACAACTGGGGCTTGCTCAATCGGGACTTCAGTCCCAAACCCGCCTACTTCGCACTGAAGTGTGTGGTGAGCGGTATCTGCGGCGCAGCGGCGTCTCCCACTCCCACGCCGACGCCTACGACGGTGTCGCCAACGCCTACGCCCACTCCCACGCCGACGCCGACGCCGACGCCGACTACGGTGTCGCCCACGCCCACGCCCACGCCTACGCCCATGCCGACGACGGTGTCGCCAACGCCAACACCGACCACGGTGTCGCCCACGCCAGCGCCGACCACGGTGTCGCCGACGCCGGCGCCGACCACGCCACCGCCGACGACGACGCCAGTTCCCACGGGGCCCAGACCCCCGACGGGCGTCCCGGGATATGCGCCCAACAGCAGTTCAGTGAAACTCACCTGGAATCCCTCAGCCGGAGCCACCCACTATTGGGTGTACCGAAACAGCAAGAAGGTGGGCACGATTACCTCACCTGCCTTCACTGACACCGGTCTGCGCGCCGCTACCCGCTACACCTACACGCTGAAGGCCACGAACTCGGCCGGGAGCAGCGCTGCCAGCGCCCAGGTGCGGATAACGACCCTGCGCAAGGGTCAGACGTCGACCGCGCAGACCATCGGTCGCACCTACCCGTCGAAGAAGTCCGCCAAGTTGGGTAGGTCGGGCAAGTCGAAAGTTGCCAAGGCGAGGTCTGTCAGGGCCAACAGCCTCGCCAAGTTCACGTAAGGGCTACCCACACGAGTCGCTGCCGCTGTCGACCACGATCGCCGAATCAGTCGCCAGGAACCGCCAGTCGTATCCATCAGACGCCAGATCCAGTTGCAGGACACCGTGGCCCTGGTTCCAGCGGACTTCCGAGGCTGGGTTGACTGCAGCGAAGGGGTACAGGTTCGCACCTCCGGTGCCGACGATGAACTCCCTCATACCGTTGCTTGACGCGTTGTTGTCGTCCGACATCCGCGCGTATCGCTCGTAGAAGTGGGCGTGTCCGTTCAGGACGAAGTCACCGCCTGCCTCGACCAAGGCCCCGAAAAGGGGAGCAACATCCTCGTTGTCGCCGTATTCGCTGCTGCTGTAGCGGGGGTGGTGCCAGGTGGCAGCAAGGCAACGAGCACCCGACTGCGCAAGGTCAGCCACAAGCCATTCGTACTGTTCCGAGCCCTCGTCACAGCCGCCGATCAGTTCGCAGTTGGAGTTGAGGTGGACCAGGTGCCAATCACCGATGTCCTGGGAGTACCAGGATTTCTCCTGGGTCCCGGCTGCGGCGCCGAAGTAGTCGAAGTACGGCCGACCGTCGGCCGTCAGGTAGTCGTGGTTGCCGGGAACCGGGTGGGTGCGATCGAGGAACTGGCCATAGTCGGGGTCGTAGCAATTGGCGTAGTCCGCTGCCGATCCCTTCGGGTAGGCGACGTCACCGAGTCCCAGGAACGGCCCAGGAATGGCTTCGAGGATCTCCGAGGTCTCGGGCGCGGCACCGCCGCATTCGCCGATGTCGCCAGCGGCCAGCACCCGCGTGGCCCCGGGGGGAACGGGCGACGTCGCGGCCGGCGGCTGCTCCAGCGCCGAGATCGAGAGGTCGAAGTACATGTCACTGGAGTCCCCCGCGGACTGATGCACTTCGACGGCGATCGTGTTGGGTCCCGGTGCTACGACGTCGGCGGGGAGTTCCGCGGCGATCCAGGGCTGACCCTCGGCTTGGGCGTACCGGGCGGCAGTAGCGCTATCCACCTTCCCTTTCGCCAGTCCCGTGCGCAGTACCTCGGTCCCATTCAGGTACACGAT
>CAZCRC010000107.1:0-7066 GCA_964500995.1 uncultured Actinomycetes bacterium | reverse complement strand
CCAGGTGACCGCCCTTGCGGTCCGCGGCGGTCCGGGCGCAGACCTCGGCGGCGTAGGGGGCACCGGACTGTGCGAACCATCCGGCGAGCGCGGGATCAGGCCGGGCGCCGAGGTTGTCGGCGTTGGAAATGCTCGCGTATCGGAAGCCTCGTTCGAGAAGGGCCTCCAGTACCCCCGACGCCAGGATCGCCGTATACAGGTCGCCGTGGCCGGGCGGACACCACTCCAGGCTCGGGTCCTCGGGCCACGAGACCGGGGTGAGGTCGTCGACGCGCAACTTCGGTTCCAGGTTCTGGACGAAGTCCAGGGGCAGGCCTGGGAGCGCCAGGTCCGGGTGCCCGGCCAACGCCGCCAAGGTGTCGTCCTGAGTGCGGAAACTGTCCATGAAGATCAGTGGCAGTTCGACGTCGTACTGGGCGCGGGCGCTGAGCACCTGCCGCACGATCAGGTCAAGGAATGTGCGGCCGTCCCGCACGGGCAGTAGCGACTTGGCTTTGGCCATGCCCATCGAAGTGCCCAGGCCGCCGTTGAGTTTGATGATGACGGTCTTGGCCAGTGCGGCGGAAGCAGCGGCGGGGTCCACCTCGATCGTCTCGAGTCGAGGGGGGTTCACCAACGGCTCGATGCTGTCCTCGCGGATGATGCCGGTGGCTCCGGACTCCAATTCGCCGTAGTAGTGGGAGAAGACATCGATCGCCGCGGGGGCGACCCCTGCTTCGTTCATCTTCTCCTGCGCCT
Source organism: uncultured Actinomycetes bacterium (assembly GCA_964500995.1). GTDB lineage: Bacteria > Actinomycetota > Actinomycetes > S36-B12 > CAIWTL01. The sequence continues at coordinate 6,328 of CAZCRC010000107.1, read as the reverse complement.
GGCGCAGTCCGTCGGCACTCATCGAGGACCCTCCCGGGTGGTGTGTCGAGCGTAGGTACACGCACCACAGATGCGTGTACCCACGCTACTCAGGCTGGGAGCCCGCAACCTCACAGATCGTCGATGTGGATCGTGAAGATGGCCCAGTCCGGTGTTCCGGGGGCGTTGGGGTTGCCGTACAGGCTTCGGTACTTGTCAGTGGACGGGATCGTCCAACCGTCGGTCTCCCGCTTGACCCACAGCTGCGTACCACTGCAGTTTCTGCGTGTCGTGTCCATGCGGTGGTGCAGTGGGCAACTCCGAATTGGCCGACGTCGCTGCAGGGGCAGGCGCGTGCGCTGGGGGCGGGGTTGCGTGGGCAAGGCCAGGGGCCGCCAACAGTCCTACGGCGAGAGTGGCTATGGCTAGTCCCTGGGCCGTCTTCGTGATGTTCATGGGGGTCCTTACCTGGCGTCGGTGGTTACTGACGCCGGCAGCCTGCCCCGCCAGAGCCTGACGTGAACCGCTCGCGCGTGCCGGAACGGTCCGGCAGGGCCGGCCCAGGTCAGCCGCCGCGCACCAACTCCTCGTCGATGACGCCATCGCCATCCATGTCGATTCCGATCGGAACTGGCGAACCGGGTCCGCGCCACTTCGCGTACTCGATCACGATGGACTCATTTTCGTGCAACGGGATGGGTCGGCTGGTGAATTCCTGGTCCCGGTTGGCCGTGATGCGATCCATGACGAAGTCCACCTTGGACTTTCCGGAGCCACCCACCTGAGCCGTCACGATCCCTCGTTGCTGATCCAACGCCACATCCAGAGATCCTCCCTTCGCCAGTTTCAAGCCGCCGAAGAGGAACCGATACGAGGCGTCCGGATGGTCGAAACCCACGGCGATATCGGGGGAACTGCCCATTTCTGTGAGGTAGGAGACGGTCGCCGTCGCCGGATCGAACCGGATCTCCTCCACGGCTCCGGGCACCATGTCGATACGGTCGGCCGACCAGTAGGCACCTTGTCCCATGATCGTGACGTCGGCGTTCTGCGGCCGGGTCATTCGAGTCGCGTCGATTCGGACGACGAAGGGAGTCTCGTTCGGGATGAACTGCACTCCTGGGTCGGTGCCGCCCGCCGTGAACGGTTGGTAGGTACTGGCCCCCGGAATCGGCTGTCCGTCGGCGCCGACGACGTCCAAGCGAACGCCGTGGTGACCAGCCTGCTGGTTCAGGAAGACAGCGGTGAGCGGTCCCTCCGTCTCTCCTTCCGTCGACCCGGCGGTGGCCTCCAGTTCGTCGTCGGCGTTCGCGACATCACAGAACGGGCAGGTCTGTGGCGCCAGCATTGTCGAGACCGGGAACAACTGCAGTTCGTTGTTCGATCCACCCTTGTAGACCTCAGGGTCGTCCTTTGGGTCCGACGACGTCCGATAGGTCCACGTGTCATCGGCAGTGTTGATCTCCAACCGTTTCACCTGGTCGGGGAAGTTGTTGTCATACACAGACAGTGTTGTGACGCCGTTGCCCTCATCGGCCACAGCCACCGGAGTGATGGCGTGACCGTCGATCTGCTTGCCGTCGACAAGGCGGTACAGCGCGAGCACGTACCCATTCCCCGCCGCCCAGCCCTGTTCGAGCATCTCAACGGCCTCCGTTGCGGACACCACGGACACAGCCGATTTGGTCGGTTGGGTGAACTGGGTCGCGAATACACTGGCCAGCTCCCGTTGCAGGTTGGTGTTGCCCTGGAACGGCAGTTCGGCGGCGTCGGGCCCGCCATACTGCTGCGGGTCGATGGCGTCCTGATACATCGCCCAGGCCAGGCCGGCCATTCCGAAACAATGGCCGCCGTCCATGGAGTCGTTGATACTTCGCATCCATTTCTGCGCCGTGGGGTACAGCGTGCACGAGCCCCCCTCGACCCGGGCACACACCTGGTCACCGAACAACTTGTGCATCATGGCCTCATCCAGGTTCACGACGCCGTCCTCGTTGCCGTAGTTGGCGAACGAGAACCCGTTCGACTCCACCTTGAAGCCGCTGTCGGAGGACACTGCGCTGCTCGGGTCCCCGCTGTCGCTCGTAGCCGAGCACCCGGCCAGGCCAACCACCGCTGCCGCCAGTAGCGCCGTCATGTTTCGCACTCGCATGCCACGACGATATGGATCGATCACATCGGTGTCTCAGCGCGAGCGGCGTGGTGTGCCCACCGCCGGAGGAGCGCATCACGTCCTGGCAAGCGACAGTCGGATCGAACCAAGCCATAGGATTTGCGTGTGACGGCTCCCGTTTCGAACGACAACGCCAGCGCGGTGATCGGCTGCTATCGAGGTCTTGGTCCGACCGACAACACCGAGGTCGACGAGGAGCTTCTGGAACCCACGTCGCACGCCGCGAGCGGCTGGGGTCCGAACATGCAGCACGGCGGTCCAGTCAGCGGGGTGCTTGTGCGTGCGATGGAACGCCATTCGCGCCCCGAGTCGCGGATCAGCCGAATCGTTGTCGAGATCCTCGGGGCGATCCCCCTGTCCCCCGTCCGCGTCAGCACATGGACGGAGCGACCCGGTCGACGTGTGGAACTCCTGCGAGCGGACATGAAAGCGCAGAGTTCCGATGGCTCCTGGCGCGTCGTGGCCACCGCCAGCGCCTGGCAGTTGGCCACGCGACCCACCGAACAGGTCGCCCATCATGCTGATCCGGCCGTTCCACTGCCCGTGATCGGGAAACCCAATGATTCGCTACTCGACGACGCCTGGAGGAACGGATTCGTCAACGCCCTCGAGTGGCACGTCGACTCCTCCGGCGACCTACCGGGAAATCCGACGATGGTGTGGGTGCGCCTGTCACAGCCCCTGGTCGTCGGCGAGGAACCCAGCGACCTGCAACGCGTCATGGCGATCGCAGATGTCGCCAACGGTGTCGGAGCCCGCCTCGATGCGCGCCAGTGGACGTACCTCAACACCGACCTGACCGTCCACCTGTTCGACCCACCGACAGGGCCGTGGATCGGACTCCAGGCCGAGACATCCATCGGGCACGACGGCATCGCCATGAGCAGTGCGGTCATCCACACCAGCGCCGGACCCGTGGGCCGCCTAGCCCAGAACGTCTTGATCCAGCGGCGCGATTGATCGGGTCCGAGTCACTGGCAACTAAAGCCTGTCGACAAATCGTCGGCAGCGCCCTTCTCGGGCGTCCCGGTCACGCTGCTGCGTGGCGGGTTCCCGCGTCGCTGGGGCTGGTTTCACCGGCGCGTGCGCGCTGGCCAGAGCCGTCCCCTCGGCAGGCATTGGTGTCCGGGCCGTTCGCTTCGCGGTCCCGGGCCGCATGGGCGTCGGCCCACGCGGCAAGGTTGATGGCGGCGTTGAGGTCGCGGTCCAACTCCAACCCGCACGACCCGCACCGGTAGGTGCGCTGCGCGAGGGTCAGGTCCGGGTCGACCGCGCCGCATGTTGAGCAGGTCTTCGACGACGGGAACCACCGGTCCACGGTGACCACCTGCCCGCCGCGCCAGTCCATCCGGTAGGAGATCAGCCGGGCGAGTTCGGCCCAGGCGGCATCCGAGATGGCCCGGGCGAGGCGGTGGTTGGCGAGCATGCCGTGCACGTTGAGGTCTTCGACGGCGACCCGTGGGTATTGGGCCAGCGTGTTGGCAGCGGCGTGCAGGGCGTGCTTTCGGCGGTTCCTTGTTTGCTGGTGGTGCCGCCCCAGGCGGGCGGCGGCCTTCCTCCTGTTCTTCGATCCTCTGGGTTTGCGGGTGACGGCCCGGGCGAGCCGCCGCTGCTTTGCTTGTGTGTGCTGCAGGTGCTTCGGGGCGGGAATGCGCGCGGTCTCGGCGCCGTCGGCGGTGGCGGCCACGGCCAGGTCGTGCAGGCCCCGGTCCACGCCCACGAACCCGGCTTCTACCAGCCGCGGGTCGTGCCGCCGGGCCGGGTGCAGGTCGGCGGCTTCGACGTTGAGGCTGACGAACCAGTGGCCGGCGCGGCGGGACACGGTGGCGAACAGGATGCGGCCCCGGCCCGTGGTGATGAGGCGCCGCAGCCGGCGGGTGTCGTCGTGGACCCGCACCGGACCGACACCGGGCAGCGTCACCGAACGGGGAGCGCCGTCGCCAACGCGGATCGGCGGCTTGCCGCCCTTGGGGTGCTTGTTGCGCAGCCGGAACGACTCGACGGCCCTGCCCTTGCGCTTGAAGCGGGGGAACCCGACCCGGCGACCGGCCCGCTCGCCCTTGCGCGAGGCTGTGAACGCGGACAGGGCCTTGCCCACGTCGACGGCTGCTTCCTCGAAGACCTGCTGGCACACTTCGGTGCGCCAGGCCAGTCCGATCACCTCGACCTCGGCGCCACCGCGGCTGTCGACCACGAAGCGGCGTCCGGCGTCCTCGGTCTTCTTCCACGCGTTGAACGTGTTGATCAGGTCGAAGCCGGTCCACGGCACCTTCACGCCCAGATCGGCCCGCCTGGCAGTGAGAGCGTTCCTGACCAGCCGCAGGCAGGTGTTGCTGGCGAACCGGGCGGCTCCGGCGTGACGGGCCAGCGCGGCGGACTGCTCGACCGTCGGGTCGAGGCAGAACCGGAACGTCGTGTGCCGCACAAGCACAGGCAACCACACCCCTCCGACAACGACGTGGAACGCCGCTGTCGGAGGGTGCTGCTATGACCGGCGGTCATGTGACCGAACCCCGTACCCGTCCGACCTCACCGACACGGCGTGGGCCGCATTGGAGCCGTTGCTGACCCGCGACGCCAGCCTTCCCGGCCGCCGCATCGACCCCGACCGGCTGCGCGAGTACCTCGCCGCGATCCTGTACGTGTTGCGCACCGGCTGCCCATGGCGCCACCTCCCGCACGACTTCGCGGTCGAATGGTCAGCGGCCCATCAACAGTTCATGCGCTGGACCAGACGCGGCGTCTGGGACCAAGCGCTGGTCAAGTTGCGGGAGCAGACCCGCCTGGCCGACGGCCGCAGAGCCGCGGCCACCGGCGCGGTCGTGGACTCATCCTCAGTGAAGGCAAGCCCAGTGCCGGGCGAGCGCGGTTTCGACGGGGCGAAGAAGATCGACGGCGTGAAACGCCACATCCTCACCGACACCGCAGGACTGCTCTTGGCGGTCGAGGTGACCGCCGCCAACGAACAGGACCGGGCCGTGCTGCCCAGGCTGCTCGACGCCGCGAAGAAGCACTGCCCAGGCATCGCCAAGGTATGGGCGGACAAGGGCTACACCGATCCGGCCACCCGAGAACTCTCGGCCAAGACCGGCATCGACATCGAGATCGTCTCCGGCCCGAAGCCGCCGCCCGGCACCGGGTTCCTCGTGCAGCCCAGACGCTGGGTCGTCGAGCGCACCCACGCCTGGATCAACCGCAACCGGCGCATGGTCCGCCAATGGGAAGCCACCCTCGAAGCCCACACCGGCTTCCTCATCCTCAGCCAGATCGCGCTCCTGCTGAATCGGCTCCCGTGATTTGTCGACACGCTTTAGGCGGCGGCGTCATCGAACGCCTCGCGGAGCCACCCGCTGACTTCGTCGTCAATGTCCGAGCCATCGCGGACCTCGAGATGATGCGCGTACAGGTCCGGCCGCACCTCGGTCACTTCCTTCCAGCGCTGAGACGTGTCATAGCACTGGAGGTAGATGCTGAGCACGAAGAAGGTCCTCGGCATCAGCGGGCGTGGACGGCCGGGACACGCCTCCACTATTGCCCATGCCCCACGAAAGCGGGACCGGTCCGAGACGACAGGGTCGCCGCAACTCCTCAGATTCGAGAGGTTGCGACGACCCTGGCCACCCGCGGACGAGTCTCGACTCAGCTCAACTCAGCTGCAGCCGCTGGTGGACCCGCAGCCTTCGCAGACGTAGCACGAACCGGCCGGCCGCATCTTGATCCCGCACGTCATGCACAGAGGGGCGTCCGCGGACTTCCCGGTGATCACTTCGAGCAGTTCCGCAGTGGAATGCGCCGTCGCGGGGGCGGGAGTCGACGGCTGCACCGCGACCTCGGACTCTCCCTCGACCGGAGCCGACTGCTGCAGTGCCTCGATGACGCCGGCGGCATCCTCGGTGGCCAGCGCCGGAGCCGGATCCTGGCCACTCAGGGTGGCCGCACGCTCTTCGGCGGTGTAGATACCCAGCGCAGCCCGGTCCTCATAGGGCAGGTAGTCCAGTGCCAACCGACGGAAGATGTAGTCCATGATCGACTGCGCCATCCGGATGTCCGGATCGTCTGTCATGCCGGCGGGATCGAAGCGCATGTTCGTGAACTTCGACACGAACGCCTCCAGCGGGACGCCGTACTGCAGGGCGATCGAGATCGCGATCGAGAACGCATCCATGACACCGGCCA
>CAZCRC010000106.1:0-7091 GCA_964500995.1 uncultured Actinomycetes bacterium | reverse complement strand
CATCGACTACGCCACCTGGAGTCAGCGCATGTGGTGGCCCACCTGGGTGTGAGTCCCGGGGGCGCTGGCTGCCGTGACGGGGGTTGCGCCAAAAGGTGCTCCGGAGCGGGAACGACCGGTGGGGTCGGCCGTGAACCCGGAGCACCTACCCGGAACACCTCTTGGCGCAACCTCTTACAGTTGGGCGTGGCCATGAAGCAACAGACTCCCCCTGTCACGGCGACTGACGCCGAACGTTTTCCTTCAGCGTGGCTCGCGGGCGCGGGGGCTGCGCTCACCCTGATCGGCCTACTGCTGGGCTTGTACTTGGGTGGCGCCGGCTACACACCGCCGCCCACCGGTCTGCCCGATCCTGGCGCCGTGGTCGGCTGGGGTCGTCCGATTGCGAAACTGCTGGCCACGGCTGCCGGGACGGTGACCATTGGGATGTTGGTCACCGCTGCTTTCCTGATGCCGGCGCCGAACCGCTCGGTGGTCTCCCGTCCAGGCCGCCACGACCTGGTCCTTGCTGCCGGTGCGGCAGTGGTGTGGGCCGTCGCGGCACTGGCGACCATCGCTTTCACACATGCCACGGTTGTGGGGCAGCCCTTGGCCGAGGCCCTGCGACCGGAGGTGTTCTTCACTTACGCGTGGGAGATCCCGCAGAACGTCGCGTATCTGTTCACCGCGATCTTGGCCCTGATCATCGCGGGATTCGCTTCCATCGGCTCGAGGTCCTCGACTGCGGCGATCCTGTCAGGGGTCGCCGCGATCGGCCTGGTGACCGGACCCTTGACCGCACACGGCACATCGCTCGGCGATCACTCCCTGGCACTCGCGTCGGGCGCCATCCATGCGTTGGCGGCGGCCCTGTGGGTCGGTGGTCTCGTCGCGATGGCACGTCACGGGCTACGACGTGACCCTGGATTCGATGTGGGTATCCGGCGCTTCTCGGTGCTGGCCACCGGAGCGGTGATCGTGTTGGCGGCATCCGGGGTCGCCAACGCGTACAGCCGCCTGGAACAGCCGATCGAGCTGGTCACGACTGCGTATGGCTGGCTCGTGATCCTGAAGGTCGCGCTTCTCGCCGCACTGCTTGTCGTGGCGCGCAACGCGCGTCGTTGCGTGGCGGGCAACACTGACTCGTCCATCGCCCAATGGCTCGTCGCTGAGTGCTTGCTCTTGGCGGTGACGGTGGGAGTGGCGCTCAGCATGACGGTGACCGCCTACCCGCGTGGGTCGGTGCCGCTACCCTCGGCGGCGGAGGAACTCCTCGGGATCCCATTCCCACCGCCACCCAGCGCGGGTTCGATCTTGTGGGGCTGGTATCCCGATGCCGTCTTCGGCATCCTGGCCGCGGTGTTGGGCGGTGGCTACGCCTGGGGAGTGTGGCGTACCCGTCGTCGGGGTGTCTCGTGGCCCTGGGGCCGTACTGTGGCGTGGTTCCTGGCCTTGGTGGTGTTGACCTGGGCCACGTCCTTCGGTATCGCCGGTTACGCCAGGGTCTCGGTGGAGTGGCACATGCTGCAGCACATGCTGCTGTCGATGCTCGTCCCCATCCTGCTGGTACTGGGGATGCCCGTGACCTTGGCCCTGCGCGCCCTGCGACCTGCGCGAGGCCCCGACCGCGGTCCTCGGGAGTGGGTCGTGTGGGGGATGCACTGTCCGCTGTCGAAGTTCGTCACCCACCCGCTGTACGTGCTGTTCATCGGAACCGTCGGACTGTTCGGCCTCTACTTCACCCCGTTGTTCGGCTGGGCCATGGGATCGCACTTGGGGCATGTCCTAATGGGCTTCCACTTCCTGTTGGGCGGGTTCCTGTTCTACTGGGTGGTGCTCGGTCTGGATCCGGGCCCGCGCGAGGTCCCACCGTGGGCGCGGCTCATCCTGCTGCTGGTCTACGTCTCACTGCACGCCTTCTTCGCCGTCGCAATCATGATGTCCGAGCAGCCGTTGGGTGCGGAGTGGTTCGGTCTGGTGCAGCCGCCGTGGTTGACCGATGCTGTCGCTGACTCTGTGAACGGTGGCAGCGTGGCCTGGGCGATCGGTGAGGTTCCCGCCCTGATAGTGATGCTCGTGGTCGCGGTCCAGTGGGCGCGCAGCGACGATCGATCCGCCCGTCGCCGAGACCGACGCGTGGAGCGTGAAGGTGATGTGGAGCTGGTCGCCTACAACGAGCGACTGGCGGCTCTGGCCCGCCGGGACGCCGCAGATCAGGACAGCGCGACGCGCCCCTGACCCTTCTCCACGAGCGCCAACCAGGTCCGCCCGGGCGGGACCGACACCACCAGCCCCGCCGGAGTGGTGAAGGTGTAGGCGGCGGTGGGCGATCGCTTCTCCCACAGGATGCGGTGGGCCTCGCCGTCGATCAGCAGGTACCCACTGCCCCGCCCGCTCGTGACCACCTCGGGGATCGGGGTCCCCGCGGCATCACGTTGCCCGGTGTCGACGGTGGTCACACTCAGGGCGATCAGGGCCGTGGCGCGAAACGGCACGTCCGCCTGCTCCCAATGGCCCTTGCTGTTCCAGGCCCAGGTCTCGGTTCGGCTCGGTGAGAACGTGATCGTGGCCTGCCGAGTACGTTTGCCCGCCGCCAGGGAGGTGGTGCCGAAATCGAAGTACGCCTTCTTGGGAACTCCGCCGAGGTCGGCCCGAGGCAGCGAGGCCAGGTCCACGAACACGTTGTACGGGGCTGGTCGGGCACCGTCACGCTGCAGCGCGCCCGAGGATTCGTCGATGAGCGTGATCCCCGCCTTCTCGTACGCTGCCAGACCCTCGGGCGAACCGCCGCTGGCCACCACCGTCGCATCGACAGGAGACACGAGACCCACGTCACTGGCCCGGATGGACCGCACCGGGCCCACCCGGCGCGGCTGCGCCGACTCATAGAACGCCGCGAGTCGGGTCAACCCGCCCTCGACCGGTTCCTCGATCACCAGATCCGCTTGACCCACCCCCTCTTGGGGCCGCCCTGCCAGCGTGTTGTCGATCTTCACGGTGATCACCGGCCGCGGCCGCCAGTCAGCGGGGGCCGGTTCGCCGGTCATGGCGTAGGTGACGGGGTCGGCGGGTGGTGGGGTGGCTGATACCGCCGCCGGAGTCGGCTCAGTCGTGGTGCTGCAGGCAGCGAGCACTCCGCTGAGCGCAAGGGCAGGAAGGATTAGTCGCATGGTTCAGGTCACCCGGTGGAGCTGAGGGGATTCGAACCCCTGGCCTTCTCATTGCGAACGAGACGCGCTACCAACTGCGCCACAGCCCCGGAAGTCCTGTCAGGATACCGCGCTACTCGTTGACGGCGCGACGGTAGTACTCGTCCCGGTAGTTCGCCAGCTCCGCCACCTGCTCGTCCACCTCGGGCTCCAATGCCGCGAACTCGCGGTCGAACTGGCTCTGCAGGTGGGGCGACTGCTGGACGCGTGCCTGCTCGACCATGTCGGCTCCGGTCCAGCCCTGGTGAGTGAGGTCGATACGACGCGGAATCTTGGTGGCCTTGGACTTCGTGGCGTAGATCGGCAGCGTGGATTCTTGCGGGGCCCACTGTGAGCCGGAGTCCGCATCGCTGCTGACCACCCGGACCCCGTCACGCACCTGGAAGGGGTGGGTGCGCGCGTCCTGGGGGGCAGCCGCGGTTGCGGTGGCAGCTGGTCGACGCTGTGCGTCCCACTGCCTCATCTGGAGGAACATCGCCGACACATAGCCGCCGAGGAGCAGGGCCGTCAGGACGGCAAGGAATCCGGGCAGGACACCTGCGACGGCGCCCAGCAGCGCAACCCCGGTGACACCCGCCAACCCGATCACGATGGTGCGCCGACGCCGAGCATGCCGACCCCGCGGTGAACGCAGGGCGTCCAGCAGCGGGACGGATTCCCACTGCACGACGTCGCGGCGAGTGAGCGAACGCAGGTACTCCCGCCAACTCTGGTAATCGTCATGCGTCGTGTCGCCGGCGACGGGATCGCCGGTCACGGCATGGGGATTCAGTGCCCGCTCCACTCGCTGGGCCTCCCGACGCCGACGAGACTCGTCGTGGTGTCGCAGCCAGCGGGGAACGAGCACCACTCCCCACAGTGAGATGAGAATCACATAGATCAGGCCCGTCACAGGCCCAAGGTTAGGGGTGGCGGGGAGCGAAGCGTGGGAGCGACCCACCCGTGTCGCGAACGGTTCGGCCACGTTCCGATTCTTCCGGTGTGTCGCGGTTGTGCCGATTCATCCGGAATGCTTCGCCGTCCATGCGCGTCGCAGAACGCTGATCACGCCAGCCATTCCGCTGGATATCGGCCACGAGGCCCCCGGTCGGCCACTCATCGGACAGCATCGCGAACGAGACGTGGTCGCGCCACGCCCCATCGATATGCAGGTACCGCTCCCGGTACCCCTCGCGGCGGTACCCCAGTTTCTCGACCACGCGCAGACTCGCCTGGTTCTCCGGACGGATGTTGATCTCGATCCGATGCAACCCCATGGTCGCGAACGCGTGGTCGGTCACCAGCGCGACCGCACGGGGCATCGCACCTCGACCGGCCGCCTGCTGCGCGATCCAGTAGCCGATGTAGGCGCTGCGCAGCGAGCCCCAGGCGATACCGCCGAGCGTGACCTGCCCCGCGAGCCGACCGTCGACGTCCAGGGCGAAGGCCAACGCCCGCCCGGCCCGGGCCTCCCGCCGAAACGACCGCACCATGCCGGCAAATGTCCCGGGGACAGCCGGGTCAGCCGAGGGCAGCGTCGCCTCCCACCGCTTGAGCCATCCCGCGTTCGTCCGCCGGATCGCGTGCCACTGGTGGGAGTCGGAGCGGCGCAGCGGACGCAGGCGGATGTCCCCCCACGTCAGGGTCACCGGCCAGGTCATGTCGGGCTGGTCCGCAGCGGCAGGGCCAGCACGCTGGCACCCATGGGCTGTTGTCCGGTGCCCGGGAGGACCCGCAGCACGACATCGGCACGGTTGAGATCGAGCAACGACAGTCCGCTCGCTGCCACCGGCGTGGCGGTGTCTCCACGCAGGACGGCGGGGACCAAGCGAGTCACGGGCAGTCGATCGACGTCGCTGCCCAGACGCACCTGGATCGGCGTCGGCGACCGGACGCCGCGCATGGCATGGATCATCGGCACGGCCAGCACCCCGAACAGCAGGGCTGCACGTGCGGGGTCGCCGGGCAGCGCCAGCAGGGGCACCTGGTCCTCGCCGACAGCGCCGTGGCCGAAGGCACCGAGACTTGTGCTGCCCTCGTCGTAGGAGACGTCACCGAGGTGGGCCAGTTGGCCGCGGATGAGGCTGTCGCCAGTCGCAATCTCGCCCACGACGACGACGAGGTCCGCTCGGATGAGTTGGTCATCGACGGCCTCGGCGATGGCGCGTTCCTCATAGGGGATCGGGCCGACCCGATAAGCCAACGCACCGTGTTCCTCGCCGATCGCGCACAGCAGCGGGCCAGCCGAGTCGTGGACGAGGCCGGGGGTCATCGGGGCGCCCACTTGCAGCAACTCGTTGCCGATGGTGACGACCACGACGCGCGGCTGGGGACGCACCGACACCCGCAACCGGCCGAGTAGCGCCAGCAATCCGATCGCGGTCGCGTCGATGATCGCGCCATCGGGCAGGACAGTGGCTCCTTCGGCAGCGATCGAGCCGACCGCCAACACCCCACTTCCGACCTCCGGTTGGCCGCTCAGTTGCACCTGACTACCCACGGCAACCTCCGGACCGGGGACCACCGTGTCCGCACCGCTCGGCAACGGGGTACCCGCGGCCACCCGGACCGCGACTCCGGCGTAGACGGGCTGGGTCGGGCCGAACCCGGGGGCGACGTCGTCGACGACTTTGAGGGAGGCCGCCCCGGTGAGGTCTGCCCGACGCACGGCGTAGCCCCCGATTTCACACCGCGCGAAGTGAGGCAAGGGGACAGTTGCGGTCACCGCGCCGACCAACTGGCAACCCAGGGCATCGTTCAGTGTGATGTCCAGCGGATCCAGCGGGTGGACCTGCGCGAGCAGGGCAGCCAGATGCTGCTCCAGGCTGACGGCCTCACCGGCGGTCACTGGGACACCAGGCCACGGTCGCTCAGATGCCCCGCCAGCCACTGCCCGTAATCGCGGCCGAGTTCGGGGTCGTCCAGGGCCAGCGCGGTGAACGCACGCAGGTAGGACTGCTTGTCACCGGTGTCGTAGCGACGGCCTCGGAACACGATCCCACGCACCCCCCCACCGCTGGAGGCCGGCAGGGTGGCCATGGCCCGCAGCGCGTCCGTCAGCTGAATCTCACCTTCGCGGCCCGGTTTCGTCTCACGCAGGACGTCGAACACCACCGGATCCAGGACGTAGCGACCGATGATGGCCAGGTTGCTCGGTGCCTGATCCGCGGGCGGCTTCTCGACGAGGTCAGTCACCTCGACGACGTCATTGGCGTCCGTCGGTCGGACACTGACGGCGCCATACTTGGAGATGTGCTCCGGCGGGACCTCACACAGTGCGATCACGGACCCGCCGTGAACCCGTCGTACCTCGAGCATCCGGTCCAGAACCGCGTCACGTTCATCGATCAAGTCGTCGCCCAACAGGACGGCGAAAGGTCGGTTGCCGACATGTTCCTCGGCCATGGCGACGGCGTGGCCGAGGCCCAGGGTGGTGCGCTGCCGCACGGAGTGAACGGTCGGCGCAGACAGTTGCTTCAGCTGCTGCAGGGTCCGGTCGTCCCCTTTGCTCTGCAGCGCCGCCTCCAGTTCGAAGGACCGGTCGAAGTAGTCCTCGATGGCACCCTTGCCCCGACCCTGGATGAACAGGACATCGTCCAGCCCGGCGGCGACCGCCTCGCGCACCACGTAGTCGATCGCAGGTCGGTCGACCAGCGGGAGCATCTCCTTGGGGATGGCCTTGCTGATGGGCAGGAACCGGGTCCCGAGGCCAGCCACCGGGATCACCGCCTTGCGGATCTCGCCGCTGTAACTCGCCATGCCGCCGACCCTACGCGGTCGGCGCACTCGCCGTGACAGCCTCACCGGAGCCGATCCGGCGCAGACCCGTTTCGGTGAGCACAGCAGTCATGGCGACATCGTGGGGCTCGGTGGGAACCGCCACCAGATCGATCTCGCGGCAGACTCCGATCACGAGCACGTCCG
>CAZCRC010000105.1:0-7099 GCA_964500995.1 uncultured Actinomycetes bacterium | reverse complement strand
AGCGGTGCGCCACATCGAGAAGCAGCGTCGACTTGCCGACGCCCGGTTCGCCGGCGACCAGCACCACTTGGCCGGCCACGAGGCCACCACCGAGGACCCGGTCGAACTCGGTGGCACTCGTACGCACCCGCGGCGTGCGCTGCGCGGCGACCGCCGAGATGGGCTGCGCCGGGCGCGCCGGTGCGCCGGTACCGCTCATCCGCCGGGTGCGGGTGCCGGTCAGTGCCGCGGTGGGCGGCGCCTGCTCGACCATGGTGCCGAACTCCTGGCACCGTGGGCAGCGACCCAGCCAACGGTGACTGGTCGCCTGGCAGCCAGAGCACTCGAAGGTGCTCGCCGGTGGTTTGGCCATAGGGATCGTCCCACTTCCGTGCGATGCCGACCTCGGGCGAGGCCGTGTGCCTGACCCTAGATCGGGGGTCCGACAGGCGGCGGTGGGCGCGCCGGTCAGGCCGGGGATGCGGGGTGCGGCGCCAGCGCCCCCGGGAGCAGGGATCGGCCGACCGGGGTCAGGGTCAGCGCCTGGCGGGCTTCCAGATGCGCCCGGCAGTAGTCGGCAAGAACGTCGTAGGCCGGCTGCCCGATGAGAGCGATCAGTTCGTCAGCATTCGACAGGTAGACGGGCTGGGTCCCCACATGCGACTCGGTGTTCGACGAGCAATACCAGTCGAAGTCGTGGCCGCCCTCGCCCCACATCCCCCGGACATACTCTGTGATCGTGATCACGAGTGTCCGAGCGCCGTCGTTGCGTTCGACCCAGGTGTAGTCCCGTCGGATGGGAAGTTGCCAGCACACGTCGGGTTTGGTGGCGATGTGGGACTCACCGAGTCGATTCGCCAGCACGTGAAGGGCGCACCCGGGCCCGGCCGCGAACCGGGGGGAGTTCTGGAACACGCAAGCGCCCTCGCTCACCTTGGTCTTGCGGTCACCATCGGCGTCACGCTCGATCCAGTCCCGGTTTCGGATGGCCGTGCGTTCCGGTCGCAGCTCCCAGTCGTCGGCGCTCAACTGCTCCACCCAGCCGCGGACCCGCTTCTCGTCGGCTTTGTCAGCGAAGTGCGCGCCGTGCGTGCAGCAACCGGCGTCCGGCACCGTACGGTCGATGCCCTGACAGCCGCGGCCGTAGATGCAGGTCCAACGAGAGGTGAGCCACGTCAGGTCCGCGCGCACGACCTGGTCGGCGTCGGCAGGGTCGGGGAACTCGACCCAGGCGCGGGCGAACGCGTCGTCGACCTCGGGCACGGCGTCACTCTACGCCGGGTACGGTTCTCCTATGCGTCTGGGCGTGGTGGACATCGGATCGAACACCGTGCATCTGCTGGTGGTCGATGCGCACTACGGCGCGGCCCCGGTGGCAGCCCATTCGCACAAGATCGAACTACGGCTGTCGGAGCACCTGACCAAGAGTGGGGCGATCGATGACACCGCTACCGACACCCTCATCACGTTCATGCAGCAGGCTTTAGGGATAGGTGAGGATCTGGGGGTCACCGAGATCCAGGCGTTCGCGACCTCGGCCATCCGCGAGGCGACGAACGGTGACGAAGTCCTCAAACAGGTGCGCAAGAGCACCGGTATCATGACCACCCTGCTGAGTGGGGACGACGAGGCCCGATTGACGTTCCTGGCTGCTCGCCGATGGTTCGGATGGTCCACTGGGCGGTTGCTGGTGCTGGACATCGGCGGCGGCAGCTTGGAGATCGGTATCGGTGATGACGAGGAGCCCGAGTTGGCCTTCTCCATGCCGTTGGGGGCGGGCCACTTGACGCGGGAGCGGTTCACCAGTGATCCGCCGCCGGAGTCCGAGGTTCGCGATTTGCGCCGCTACGTCCGGGCCGAAATCGCGGGGACCGTGGGGCGGATCCACCGCACCGTCACCCCGGAGCGAGTCGTGGCGACCTCGAAGACGTTCAAGCAGTTGGCCCGCATCGCGGGGGCGGCGCCGTCGAGTGAGGGGCCGTTCGTCAGTCGCAAGTTGCGACGCACCGACCTGAGTGAGTGGTTGCCCAAACTGGCGTCGATGACGGCCCAGGAACGAAGCGAACTGCCGGGGGTGAGTCAGGGCCGGGCGCCGCAGCTGGTTGCCGGGGCCCTGGTGGCCGAAGCTGCGATGGACCTGCTGGATGTCGACGAGGTCGACATCTGTCCCTGGGCGCTGCGTGAGGGCGTCATCCTGCGACGCCTGGACCGACTCGATCCGTGACCGACGCCGCTGATCAGCAGCTCGCCGTGCCCGCAGTCGTGCCGCCCGCCGGTACCGGGCTGACGGCGGCCCAGGTCGCGGAGCGGGTCTCGGCAGGTCTGTCGAACGACGCTCCCGACGCCCGCAGTCGCAGCCTCGGCGACATCATCCGCGCCAACACGTTCACCTGGTTCAACGGGTTGCTGGGCACCCTGTGGGTGATCATGATGCTGGTCGCCCCGCCCAAGCAGGCGCTGTTCGGGCTCGTGATCGTCTTCAACACCGGCATCGGAATCATCCAGGAGTACCGCGCCTCGCGGGAGCTGGCCAAGTTGAGCCTGATCGGCGAGGTGCGGCCGACCGTCATCCGGGACGGCGTCGAAGTGCAGGTCAGCGTGCCCGCGATCGTGCGCGACGACCTGATCGTGCTCAACGCGGGCGACCAGGTCGTGGTCGACGGCGAGGTCACCGACAGTCGGGGTCTGGAGATCGACGAGAGCCTGCTCACCGGCGAGGCGGACGCGGTGGACAAAGTCGTCGGTGATCCCGCGATGTCGGGGTCTTTCGTCGCGGCCGGGTCGGGGGTCATGGTTGCGACCAAGGTAGGGGCGGATTCGTTCGCAGCCGGGCTCACAGCCGCGGCCAAAGAGTTCACGCTGTCGAACTCCGAACTGCGTGACTCGGTCAACCAGTTCATCCGCGTCGTGTCGTTCCTGATCGTGCCGATCGGGATCTTGCTCGTGATCAGCCAGTTGCGGGCTGACCAGCCGCTGGACCTGGCCATCCAGGGAAGCATCGCGGGAATGATCACGATGATCCCCGAGGGTCTGGTGCTGCTGACGAGCATCGCGATGGCCGTGGCGGTGGTGCGCCTGGCCCGACGCCAGGCCCTCGTCCAGGAGATGCCCGCCGTCGAGGCTCTGGCGCGAACGGACGTCGTGTGTGTCGACAAGACCGGCACCCTGACCGACCCGGGCATGGCGGTGCGCGAGGTCCTGCCGTTGGGTGACGCCGACCCCACCGACATCGATCAGATCCTGGGCGCGCTCGGCACCGCCGATCCGCGACCGAACCCGACGATGGACGCCATCCGGCAGGCGTGCCCGGACCCCGGCTGGCCGGAGCTGAGCACCGTGCCGTTCTCGTCGGCGCGCAAATGGTCGGCGGCGACGTACGAGCAGGGCTCCTTCGTCGTCGGTGCCCCCGAGATGGTCGTTCCCGAGGTGACGGCCACCTCGTGGTGGGCTCAGGCCGAGAGTTTCGCCGACGACGGAGCGCGCGTGCTCGTGCTGGCGCGCGCAGCGGGCGCTGTCACAGCCGAACAACCGCTGCCGGCGGTAACCCCGCTGGCCGTGGTCGTCATCGACCAGCAGTTGCGCTCCGATGCTGCCGAGACCGTCGCGTTCTTCGGCGATCAGGGCGTCGCCGTCAAGGTGATCTCCGGCGACAACGCGGCGACCGTGGGCGCGATCGCCGCGCGGGCGGGGGTACCTGGCGCCGACGCCCCGCTCGACGCTCGCAGCCTGCCGACCACGCTCGACGAGATGGGAGCGCAACTCGACAGCCACAGTGTGTTCGGCCGGGTCACTCCCGATCAGAAGAAGATGATGGTCGACGCCCTGCAGCAGCGTGGTCACACGGTGACCATGACCGGTGACGGGGTGAACGACGTGCTGGCGCTCAAGCGGTCCGATCTCGGTATCGCCATGGGTTCCGGGGCGCCGGCGACACGCGCCGTCGCTCAGATCGTGCTGATGAACAACAAGTGGTCCACGCTGCCCCACATCGTGTTCGAAGGCCGCCGGGTCCTGGGCAACATCGAGCGGGTCTCCGACGTCTTCTTGACCAAGTCCATCTACGCCATGATCATCAGCCTGGCGACGGGGGTGTTCGGGGTGGCGTTCCCGTTCCAGCCGATCCAACTCACGCTGGTGTCGTCATTGACGATCGGTATCCCGGGGTTCTTCTTGGCGCTCATGCCCAACACCGACCGGTTCCGGCCTGGGTTCTTCCGCCGGGTGCTGCTGTTCGCGGTCCCGGCGGGGCTGATCTGCGCGATCGCGGCGTTCACCTGTTACACGGTGCTGCTGCCGACGACCGACGAAGGGCACGCCCAGACCTATGCGACCGTCACGTTGATCACGGTCGCGCTGGGGGTGCTGCTGCAGTCGGCGCGTCCCCTGAATCTGCAACGAATCGGCGTGGTCGCTGCCATGGCCCTGGGGTTCGTGGCTGTCCTGATCATCCCGCCTCTGTCACAATTCTTCTCGATGACCGTTTCTGCCGAACAGCCGTTCCTGATTGCCTTGGGCATCGGGGCGGTCGGTGTCGCCGTCATCCTGGCGATCACTCCCGTCATCGACCGACTGCGGCGCGCATGAGCCCGACCGCCGGAACCGGTCGCTCCCGGTCCACGACCCGAACCAAGTCACGCACCTCGGCCCAGGTGGTGCGCGTGCCTGACGCCAAGATCGCGTTGTCCACGGCGTCCGTGTATCCCGAGTCCACCGCAGCGGCGTTCGAGATCGCCGGCCGGCTCGGCTACGACGGCGTCGAGGTCATGGTCATGACCGATCAGGTCAGTCAGGACCCCGACGCGTTGAAGCGACTCTCCGACCATTACGCGATGCCCATCCTGGCCGTCCACGCGCCGTGTCTGTTGGTGACCCAGCGGGTATGGGGTACCGACCCTTGGGGGAAGTTGGTGCGGGCGCGGGCCGCAGCCGAGAAGTTGGGCGCCGCAACGGTCGTGGTCCACCCACCGTTCCGGTGGCAGCGGGAGTACTCCCGAGACTTCGTGCTCGGACTGCAGCGGATGGGCGAGGAGACCGACATCCGGTTCGCGGTCGAGAACATGTACCCCTGGCGTGCCCGATCGCGTGAGGTCGCGGCGTACTCTCCCGGCTGGGACGTGCGGCTCGGCGACTACCCACACACGACCCTCGACCTGTCCCACACCGCGGTCAGTCAATCCGATCCGCTCCGCATGGCCGACGATCTGGGTGACCGACTCGCCCACATCCACCTGGCCGACGGGTCCGGATCCGCCCGCGATGAACACCTGATCCCAGGTCGGGGCAGCCAGCCCGCGGGGCCACTGCTGGAACTGTTGGCGCGCAAACAGTTCGATGGAACCGTCGTCGTCGAGGTCTCCACGCGCAAGGCCGCATCTCGCGCGGAACGCGAGGCGGACCTGGCCGAGGCGCTCGCCTTCGCGCGGCTGCACATGGCGGTATCGCCGATGGAACGGCGAAGGGGGCGCGTGGTGCCCGACTCTTCCCTAAAGTGAGCATGTGGCAACGGATGACGTAGCAGACGCAGTACTGGACGCCGCCCGTGCTGCGTTCCACACCCGTGGGTACGCACGCACCACCATGAAGGGTGTCGCGGCGGCAGCAGGTGTGGCCCCCGGAGTGATGCGCAAGTACTACGCGAACAAAGAGCAGATGTTCGCCGCCGCCATGCGGCTCCCGTTCGACCCGTCCCGATCCGTGCCCGAACTGCTGGCACCGGGCCTCGATGGGATGGGTGAGCGCCTCGTTCGGGGCACGTTCGACGTCCTCAAGGATGACAACACCCGCCAACAGATCATCGACCTGTTCCAGGCGGGGGCGTCAGCGGGCAAAGCTGCCCAGTCACTGCGCGACTTCCTCGAGGAGTCGGTGGTGGACCGCGTCGCGTCGACGGTCGGCATCCCGGACGCTCGCATGCGGGCCGCCCTGATCTCCAGCCACCTGATCGGGCTGGCCGCAACCAGGTTCGTGGTGAAGCTGGAGCCGTTGGCGTCCGCGTCCGAGGACCAAGTCGTGCGCATCTACGCCCCGATGATCCAGGACCTGCTTGACCCTACCAAGCCGGTCAAGGGACTCACCAAGACGTGACGTCGCTGGGTCGGCCCGCCCGCGGCGGTCTGTCGGTCCGGTGCGCCTCTCCGGTCGTCACCCACTAGCCTGCGAATCAGAAGTCCGTGTGATGCCGGGAGGCTGAGAATGCTCCGCGAAGCGCTGTTGACCGTGTCTCGCAATGAGAAGATCCGCGACCTGTCTGTGTCGTTGCCCGTCACGCGTGACGTGGTGCACCGGTTCGTGGCGGGTGAGAGCATCCCGGACGCAGTGGCGGCCAGTGCCGACCTGGCCGCCACCGGACGTCTGGCGACGATCGACCGCCTGGGCGAGGACGTGCTCGAACTGGCCGACGCCCAGCAGACCCGCGACGACTACCTGACGCTTCTCGACGCTCTCAATGCGAACGGGTTGTGCGCTGACACCGAGGTCTCCATCAAGTTGTCCGCGGTCGGGCAGGCGCTGCCCGGCGACGGCGAGAAGATCGCCCTCGACTTCGCCCGCGAGATCGCCGAACGCGCCACCCAGTACGGCACCACGGCGACGCTCGATATGGAGGATCACACGACCACCGACTCGACGCTGTCGATCCTGCGGGAGTTGCGGGCGGACTTCCCCGGGACCGGGGCTGTGATTCAGGCCTATCTGTACCGCAGTGAGGCGGACTGCCGGGATCTGGCCTATGAGGGGTCGCGGGTCCGGCTGTGCAAGGGCGCGTACAAGGAGCCCGAATCGGTCGCCTACCAGTCCAAACACGAGGTCGACCTCGCGTACGTACGCTGCCTGAAGATCCTGATGGCCGGGGACGGCTACCCCATGATCGCGTCGCACGATCCCCGCCTGGTCGACATCGCGCAGTCGCTGGCGATCCACAACGACCGCCCCAAGGGGTCGTACGAGCATCAGATGTTGTTCGGGGTGCGCCCCGAGGAACAGCAGCGGCTCGCTGACCAGGGGGAACGGATGCGCGTGTACATTCCCTACGGGCAGGATTGGTACGGCTACATGGTTCGACGCATGGCCGAGAAGCCGGCCAACATGGGACTGTTCCTGAAGAGCCTGTCCTCGAAGAAGT
>CAZCRC010000104.1:0-7162 GCA_964500995.1 uncultured Actinomycetes bacterium | reverse complement strand
TCTCGACGATTGAAATGAATTCGGTTGCGGCGAGGAAGACGATGATGATGTTCTCGATGTAAAGCTCGAATGGGATCGTGGCTTGGAGCAAGTGTCCGACTGCAACGAAGATCAGGTAGCGCAGGAGCTTCGGCACGGTCGTCACGAAGCGTCTCGACGATATGCACTCTCCGGACTCGCGCGCTGCCCATACGCCTGTCAGGGCGTCGATAGAGACGAGCACAATGACTATCCAGATATGGTCGTAAAATTCGACGCCGAATAGGAAGCCGGCGGAGAGGCCGAGGCTTGCGAGGGCGGCCTTGAAGACGAAATGGTCGAGAAACGGCTCCGCTGCTTCTCTGCACGCTTCGAGGAAGGGCGTCATATTAGAAAGGCAGTTGGTACCTATGTATCCCAAGCGCAGACCAAAGTCGGACTCCGACAATATAGATGTTTGGTGCGACAGCCGTTCCGTTTACAAGGCGACTGACTTGGACAGTCGCTGTTCTCACCCCGCTCGTAGGGATTGAGGTCGTCATCTCTGCGACCTTCGTGTAGTCCGCGTATTCTCCTACAGCCATATAGAACTTTGCGATACCCGATCCCATCTCCACTTTCGCTTTTGCGATGTACGTGTTTGAGGTGGAAGTCGCTATGCCGGTGTCTACGATAGTTTCTGTGAGCGAGTCGTCGCACACGGCCAACCAGTTTTGTGTTGAGGTCGCTGCAAAGAAGCAGCCTATTGTTGGCCGTGTCGCCGCGCCGGCAATATCGACATTCAGGAAGCCCATATAGAATCCGGTCGTTGTCGACACGTTATTTACCTCACCGAACACCACCTCCATTTTCGGTGTCGTCGTCGCCAACGTCTCGAATCTGTTTCTGTCCGCAATAAGTGTGGCTCCGTCCGCAGTAACGGCGCTTGAAACGGAAAGTTGAAGCCCTTGGTATGCGCCGCCCGATATGTTTATCGCTATCTGGTTGAGGGTCGCTGTCGTCCCTTCATCGAATGACAAGAACCCGCAGATGGAACCAGCGTCGGCAGACAAAGAGGCAGGAATGAGTGGCGTATCGCAGAAGTTGTTTTTCCACGAGGAGGCAAAAGGCCCGTTTACCCACAAAAGGAAGTTGGTTGCGGCTCTCGAAAATTCTCCGATCACCACGCGAGCACCATTCCAAAGGTGACTTGATACGCCACCAAAGTTAGACGCTGTAGAAGAAGCAAACACGTTCACGAGTTGCGAAGTGCCATTCGTACCAGTTGTTGCTACTGCAAAGACCGGAGCACTGCCTGGTGCACCTGCTATGGACAGTGTGCCCCACGGCGTCGTTGTTCCAATACCTACCTTAGACGCACCATTTGGATGTATTGCTGTGCTGTCGACGGTTGATGTTGCCCATTTCTCGTCTGAGGCCCCGGCTCCTCCACACGCAGAGCCGGTACTCGTAATCTGTCCAGAGACGTACTGCGCGCAGCCGTCGCTTTGATTTGAGACGAAAAGCTGGCCGAAACGAGCGATGGAAGAAGAAGCGTAGCTCGTAGAAAGTCCTGTAGAGGAGGCATAGCCAATGGTGAGCCGGTCAACAGAAGCATCGTAGGTAAATGCGGCTTCTGATGAGAGCGTGTCAGCGGCAGTCGTATAGAGGACGTGGTTCACGCCGCCGAATGTCGAAAGCCCTGTGCCTCCGTTTGCGACAGAGAGGTCTGTCCCGCTCCACATCGCATTGTTGATGGAGGCGCACGTCCCAACGCCTGCGGCGGTGAAGGCAGTGAGCACTTGGTTGGTGCAGGTGACGGCATCAATAAGCGTGTAGTCAGTGCCGTCTACGCCTGCGGAGACGACACCGGACGTTCCAACGAGGACACCGGAGAGAGAGCCGATGTCGAGCTGTCCCGAAACGTGAAAGTTGGTGGTGGTAGCGCTCGTTGTTGTCGCAATGCTGGTTGAGGCGAAATACGAAAGAAGCTGCGTCGTCGAAGCATAGGTTGCTGAGAACAGCGTCGAAGTGGCGTTCGTGAATTGCTGAAGGGCCGTCCAGCTATTCGGATTGGCGAGGTTCAGGCCAACAGTGCGAGCTGTGCCGCCATTGTACGCACCTGAGAACGTGAGTGTGCTGTCGGTTGCGGTGAGATTGGCGAGGTTAGAGCCGAGTGCGATGCCGGAGATAGTGCTGTTGGCAAGGTCGGTATTGGCAACCGTAGCACACGTCCACACGCCTGAGGCGTCCTGCGAGCGCGGGAACTGGTTAGTACACGATGCTCCTGCGTAAGCGGAGATAACGCCAGAAGTGGTGAGAGCAAGGCCGGTCTGTGAGCCAATATCGAGTTGGCCGGAGACATAAAGATTGGTTGTTGTTGCCGAAGTCGTAGTCGCGCGTGCGGCAAGGATGTCGTCAAAGGCAGAAGTAGAAGAAGCGTGAAGGCCGAACTTGAGCCACAACGGTGAGGTGGTAGATTGTGTGGTCGTCCCACCATGAGTTTCGGTGTTGAAAGGCCAGCTACCACTTCCACCGCAAGCAGCGCCAGTTGAGGTGATTTGTCCTGAAGAGTATTGCGCACAACCGTCAGACTGGTTCGACGCAAAGAGTTGACCGAAGCGGCCAACGGATGAGGAAGCATAGGAGCCTGATACTCCGGTCGTGGACGCGTAGCCGAGCGTAAGGCGGTCATCTGCTGCAACGTAGGTCATGCCCGCGTCGCCGGTGATAGCGCCTGCACCTGTGAAGTAGGTAACCTGAGTATTCGCGCCTGTTCCGCCTGCAACGTAGTCAGTGGCGGCAGTAGCCAGTTGTACTACACCAGAGGAGAGCTCAAGCAGCCCGTCCCCGAGGTTCTTCAGGTTGAGTGTTCCAAAGTGTGCAGCGGAAGACGAAGCGTAAGACGCGGTGAAGCCTGTCGACGAGGCGTATGTGGTGGTGAGGCGGTTATCGGTCGCGTTGTAAGTAAAGGTGTTTTCTCCTCCTGAAAGGAGGGCAGGGGTAGCGCCAGTGGAAGTCCAGAAAGGAATGTAGGTGGCCGTCTCTGCGGATGATGTAGCGACGTTGCCAGTGCCTCCAGAACCTGATGCATCGTTGCCATCGCAGAGGTCGGCAGAGCCAGTTATCTCAGCGCAAGTAACACCGTAGAACGTGCCGTCGCTATCCCACTGTAGATACTCGCCGTCTGCGATTGCTGAGGTCGTTGCAAGGTCAAACGTGTCGACAGCGCCGTTCGCAATCGTCGTTGTGATGGAAGTAGCACCCGAGCCGGTTACGTCACCGGAGAGCGTGATTGACTGGTTGCCGGTCAGGAAGCCGGCGTCGTTCGTGAAATCAGCGAGCGTAATGTCAAGAAGGTTGAGTGCCGACGCGCCGAGTTTGAGAGATGAGGTGGCAATGTTCGTCCATGCGCTTCCGTTCCAAGAGAAGAGATCGCCGTAGCTCTCCGTCATCGCGGATACGTCGGAGAGCGCTTCAATCGAGGTCTGGGTGATCCAGTAGTCGGCGGAGGACGTGGAGAACCCGGAAGAGGAGCCGGGCCACGCAGTGATACAGATGTCACCTGTCAGACAGAGACGAGTGGCAGTGAGCGAAGAGGTCGTTGCCCAAGAGAATGGAGCGTAGATGTTCTTCGCGTGCACGTTCGGAGCAATGGCGTTGAAAGGCGTAGTAGTCGCCTTCCATTGATCGAGCTGGTTGATGGTGCCGGTTTGCGCGCTCGCTGAAAGTGCGAAGAGGCAAAAAGCAACCAGCGCGCCGAGGATGGCAGGGAGGTATTTCACGTTCCCTGTAATTTCACACACGCAGTGGTGTTCGTAGCGCAATTCTGGAAGTGTGTTACGCTGTGCGCATGTTAGCCGTCGCAATCATTCTCGCGCTTTTCCTTGCAACCGCTCTCTACAATCTCTTGCAGAAGACGGAGTATTGGAAAGGTCCGAGAGAAGAGTACGATTTCTAGTCCGGCGTAATTGCCGCACTTCCTGCGCCCATAAGCCCTCCGAGTGCGGGCGATACTGTGCCTTTGTCGAGCGCGCTTCCTACGGCAGTAGCGCCGCCAGGCGAAGCGGCTACTCTTCGCAGTGCGGCGAATGCCCCGAGTGCAGGAGAACCGACAGCGGTGGCTGTGCCGAAGAGGATGCTGTCAATCATACCCACGACTTGGTTGTTACCCCGACGTGCGGCTTCTTTCGCGAGAGCCTCAAGAGCGTCGATGTAGAAAGAGTAGTTCTTCATGGCTGCGCCCATTTCAGGGATAGCATTCACACGTCCACGCACAGTGTCGGTGAGTGTCTTTAGGTTCGCCTGTGAAAGAGAGAGCTTCGATGCTGGGCTGTCAAACGACTTTGCGACCCGCATCTTATCGAGGAATCGGCGCACTTCGAGTGCTTGCGTTGCGCTTAGTTTGCCTTTCGTCTCCACGAGTGTCGTGGCGAGTTCGTTCGCTTTCTTCGAAATCTCTCCGAAGCCTACGTCCTCATACTCGTCCGCGAGTCCTTTCAGTACGTTTTGAAACTGCTCTTCGGGCAGGTCGACGGTCCCTTTGTAGCTCTCAGCGGCTTTTCTTGCGGCAATCTCTGACTTGAGAGTTCCCTTCACGACTGCATCGGCCATCGTCTTTGTGCTGCCTTTGAGACCGCGAGCAAGTGCTTCTTCAGCGAGCGTTTCGTTGATGATTGGCTGGCCCTTCGAGGTCTTGATTGCACCTTCTTTTACGAGGAGCTCGAACAGTTCGGGGTCGGTTTTCTTGATGTTCTCCACGCCGTTCGACTTTATTTCCTTGAGCATGTCGGTCTTCGTGTTCTTGAACACGGTCGTGTAAAGCTTCTCCGGTAGGTGGAGAGCCCGCGCGCCTTCTCCCACGACTGCCATCCCAGCGCGTAGCCCACCAGTCAGTGCTCCGGTGGTGAGCGCAGCGTCCGCATCGCCTCCGCTTTGTAGGAACTTGATGCCGGCCGCTGGCGCACCCTGGGCAAGTGCTTTGCCTGCAATGCGTGTGGCCGGCGCGAGAATACCGGGGAGAGCCTTCGAGGCAGTCGTGACGATCTTCTCGGCTTTCGATGCCCCTCCTGCGGGGATGAAATACTCTGCGGCTTGTTCGACACCGAAGCCGAGGTTTTCGCCTAGACCTTTAGGAGTAACGATCTCTCGCGCCTTGGCTCCGGCTGCGCTGGTCGGGTCGAAAATCCCACCTTTGGCAGTGTCACCGAGCTTTGTGTAGCCGCCGGTAAGCCAGTCGATGCCTTTACCCACTGCGCCCTGGATTTTCTGGCCGACTTCTCCGATGCCGAGAAACGTCTTCGTAGCACCCTTTGAAACACCGGTCGCAACGTCCTTTGTTGCTCCGTAAACGGCACCAGCAGCGCTGCCGAGTGGGTTGGGTTGCTGCTTCTTATATTTCGAAAGATCGCCGATAATGCCTGGCGTTGTCGTGGCCTTCTTATACTTCGAGAGGTCGACAGCCATAGTTAGAGAGCGGCTTCTATGTCTGCATCACTGAGGCCGTCAGCCTTCATTGCGTCGTAGTCGTATCCAGCCGCGTCGACGCGCGAGCGCAGGTCGTCGGTCGGTGCATAGTCGCCGGATTCAAATGTATTGTCGTAGTACCCAAGCGGATTGACGAAGGTGTCGAGGCCAGTTGCTGACTTGCTCTTCAGCATTTCCTTCACGGTCACAAGGCGCTGACGAAGCTCCGTAGGGGAGTACTTCGTGGAGCCGAAGAGTTGCTGGTACTCGCCGTCTTCTTGTGTGCCCCACGCAGCGCCGGTGACGGAGTTTCGATACGGCTGGATAGCAGACGTGATGTGAGCATTTATCTTGGCGAGCTTCGGGTCGAAGTCTTTGCCGATGACGTTGAAGCCGTACTGCGCAGTGCTTTCGAGGAAGCCGGTCTCTACGCCAGAATCGAGAAGTGCGATTGCCTTGTCGAGCTCGGAAATACCGACAGCCTGATTGCGGAAGTCGTTCTTGAATTCGGCTGGCTGTCCTTTGAGCACCTGTGCAGCAATGAGGCTGATCTTATCAGTGTCATTGCGAGCCTTCTTCATCTGCGACTGGAACGTCGCTTGACCGAACTTGGTAGGGATAGTTGAGAGGACTGTGCCGATGATTGCATCGAGGTCGCTTTCGTACACGCTGTCCGACGAGCCATGGTCCTTGGTCTGGGACGGAGTGAGTCCTTTCGTGAGGCTGATGAGTTTTGCCGGATCACCATCCCATGCGTCAGGGATAGCAATGATGCGGTCGCCGGCATCAACGGTCTTTGTATAGGAAGGTGGGAGTCCAAGGTCGACAGTCTCCACAGAGACTTTACCTGTGAGCGGGTTCTGCTTTGCAATGACGTACTTGCCACCCTCGATGCGCTTATCGAGAATCTGGTCTTGCGGTGTGTTCAAAACGAATGCGCCCCTGAGGGCTTCAGTGCCGCCGAACTGCCGCGCAAAGTATTCGAATTCGTCAGGACTCGTCTTCCGGAGGCCCTCGAACGTCACACCGCTGGCAGCAAGAGTAGCGAGGCTGTCGGAAGCCAGTTTGCGACGTGCTTCCTCTGCTTGAATGTCTAAAGTGCGGTCACCACGCTGTGCGCGCGCTTCTGCGATGGCGTCTTTTCGGATTGCGGAAAGAACACCCTGCACCTGGACTTCGACTGAAGCACGGATAACCTCTTTCGCCTTAGCGCCCTTCTCGGAGGTTGCCGCTTGTGCGATGTCCGCCTCTGAAGAACCAGCAAGGCCAGAGAGGACGTTTCGTGCGGCGGTCGAGCGGTCGGCTTTCTCGTTGATGACCGTCTGTTCGTCGAGGAGGGAGCGCTCAAACTTGCGGAGCGAGTTTATCTCGCCTTGTGCGTCGTCGCGCATCCGACGCTGGATCGTCTCAACATCTTGCGGCTGCGTAATCGTGGTCTCCGGCTTGTAGTACCGAGGGGTGTAGTCATCTTTTGTCTCAGTAGGCGGGTCTGGCTCCGGATCGTTGATTTGCGTTTGCCCACTAACGGTTGCTCCTGGAGTAGGGGGAGGCGGAGGTGGAGTTGGAGAACCCACAGAGGGGCTCGTTGTGACAGCGGTTGGCTTACGTGGTGTGTAGCCGACAGTTGCGCCGCCAGAGTCGATGTCGGCCTGCTGTTTTTCGGAGAGGTTGGCTCCAATGTATTAGACGTCCCCTGTCTTCTTGTTGATGCGTTTGACCGCAGCCATGTCAGTAGAAG
>CAZCRC010000103.1:0-7170 GCA_964500995.1 uncultured Actinomycetes bacterium | reverse complement strand
ACCCCGGGTCGGTGACGAAGAACGCCGCTGCGGCGGCCGCGCCGAAGATGACGAGTCCGATCATCAGGGTGCCGCGCCGTCCGAACCGGTCGCCGAACGCGCCGGTGAACAGGAGCAATCCGGCGAAGACGACGGTGTAGGCGTCCACGATCCACTGCAGTTCGGACTGGGAAGCGCCGGTTTCGATTGCCAGGCTCGGCAGGGCGACGTTGAGCCCGGACACCGCTGACACCACCATCATCAGCGAGATGGCGACGACGGCCATGATGGCCCGTCGCTTGCGAGCGTCGGTGACGATCGGGGTCGTGGCGGAGACGGGGGTTGGTGCTGTCATGCGTCCCACAGACTATTTCTACGGCTGCTGAAATAACTGTAGAGTGGGGCACGTGACTCGGTCAAGTGATGGGCCTGCTCGTCGGCGCGGACCTCGAGGTGGCAACACCGACATGAGAGACGAACTGCTGACCGCGGCACGGGCGCAGTTCGCCGAGCGTGGGTATTCCGGAGCAACGATCCGGACTATCGCGGCCGCAGCTGACGTCGATCCGGCGCTCATTCGGCACTACTTCGGCGACAAGGAGGGGCTGTTCCGAGCCGCGCTGTTGGTGAACTTCGATCCAGTGGAACTGGCGACGTCCGTTGCATCGGGTCCCCGAGCCACGATCGGCACTCGGCTGGTGCGGCAGTTCTTCACCATGTACGACACGGCGGAGTTTCGCACGGCGGTGCTCGCCCTCCTGCGTACGGCCATGACCGATCCGGACACGGCCCTGATGCTGCGTGAGCTCATCGTGAACCGGGCCGCACCCGTGCTCGCCACCCAAGCCGTCGGTGAACGACCTCAGAAGCAGGTCATCCTTGCCATGACCACCCTGATGGGTGTCGTCATCGGCCGTTACGTGGTGGGGCTGCCGGAACTCGCCGAGGCTTCGCTCGATGATCTCGTCGCTGATCTGGGGCCGGTGGTGCAGCGGTACTTCGACGGCACGTACTCGACCTCCGGCGCCTGAGCGCCCGCGTCGCCCGGGAGCGGGTGACGTTGTTCAGCTGTACGAGTGGTGGATGTCCGGGTACTCGCCCGAAACGACATCGCCAGCCCATGCCTGAACTGCGTCAGTCATGACTGCGCGCAGGTCGGCGTAGGGTTTCACGAACTTCGGCGACCGGCCGGGCGTGAGCCCCAGCAGGTCCTGCCACACCAGCACCTGCGCATCGGTGGCGTTGCCTGCCCCGATCCCGATCGTCGGGATGTCCAGTTCCTTGGTCACCCGCTCGGCGAGATCGTGCGGCACAACCTCGAGCACCACCGCGAACGCGCCGGCGTCTTGCACCGCGAAGGCATCGTCGAGCAGCAGGTGCCCGGCCTCGCCGCGGCCTTGGACCTTGTAGCCGCCGATGGCGTTGACCGACTGCGGCGTGAGACCGATGTGCGCCATCACCGGAATTCCGGCCTCGACGAGGGCGCGGATCTGGGGAGCGACTCGAGCGCCGCCCTCCAACTTGACCGCGTGGGCGCCGGACTCCTTCATGAACCGGGTGGCTGACGCGAGCGCCTGCGTGGGCCCCTCCTGGTAGGAGCCGAACGGAAGGTCGGCCACCACCAGCGACCGGGTCGTCCCGCGCACAACGGCTGCGGTCAGCGGAATGAGTTCGTCCACGGTGATCGGGAGCGTGGTGGAGTGGCCGTACACGACCATGGCCGCGGAGTCACCCACCAACAGGACGGGGATCCCGGCCTGGTCGAGCAGCCCCGCCACCATGGCGTCGTACGCCGTGAGCATGGGCCACTTCTCCTCAGCGGCTTTGGCGGCCGCCAGGTCCGTGACGGTGATCCGGCGATGAGTGATGCCGCCGTAGACGGAGGCAGGCCCGGATTCGGACGCAGCAGAAGCAGACATGGGATTCCTCCTCATCGTCGACGCCACATTCGGGTCGCCGCGACAGTTCATGATGACAGCCAGAGTCGGTCGTGACCAGTGCTGACGTGTCGCCTGTTGCAGGGGCAGGTTGCCCGCCGTGGCGTAGGCTGAAACCTCGCGCGCGGCGCCCCTCGCGCACCACCGCAGAACCCGACGTGAGGACGCGCGCCATGGCATCAGATCCCGATCCGAGCCGCGATGCGACCCTGCCGCAACCGGGAGACCCGGACCACGCCGACGCGTGGATGACCAGTGGCGACGGGCATCCCCGACGCTGGGCCATCCTCGGGGTGTTGGTCGTCAGCCTGCTGGTGGTCGTGCTCGACAACACCGTCCTGAACATCGCTTTGCCCACCATCCAGAAGGACCTCGAGGCGACTCAGAGTGAACTTGTCTGGGCCATCGACTCCTACATCCTGGTATTCGCGGCGTTGCTGTTCACGTGGGGAGTTCTCGGCGACAAGTACGGGCGCAAGCGGATCCTCATCATCGGTCTGTTGATCTTCGGGCTGGCGAGTGCGGCCTCGGCGTTCGCGACCAGCCCGGAGTGGCTGATCCTGTCGCGCGGAATCATGGGTATCGGTGGGGCTGCGGTCATGCCCGTGACTCTGGCGATCATCACAGTCGTGTTCCCACCCCACGAACGCGGCAAGGCGATCGGAGCCTGGGCCGGATCAGTCGGCGCCGCTGTCGCGCTCGGGCCGGTGCTGGGCGGGCTGTTGCTGGAGCACCCGGACTGGTCCAGTTGGCTCACCGGGAACGACTGGGGCTCCGTGTTCCTGATCAACATCCCGATCGTGATCATCGGTGTCATCGGCATCCTGCAGGTGGTGCCGGAAAGCCGCAATCCGCACCCACAGCGCCTCGACCTCATCGGCCTGGTGCTGTCGTTCGTGGGCCTCGTGGCCTTGGTCTACGGCATCATCCACGCGTCATCTGTGGGTGCCTGGATTGATGCGCAGGTCCTGGTACCGGTGGTGTTCGGCATCGCGGTTCTGATCGTGTTCCTGGTCTACGAGAGTCGCAGCGATCACAAGTCATTCGACGTCTCGCTGTTCAAGAACCGTGGCTACGCCGTCAGCCTGTCTGCGGTGAGTCTGGCGTTCTTCGCTCTGATGGGCATCACGTTCACCCTGCCGTTCTACTTCCAGATCCTGCGCGGCTACAGCACGCTCGAAGCGGGGCTGGCGTTCCTGCCGTTCGCGATCGGGCAACTCATCGCGGCGCCTCGCAGCGCCAAGATGGTGGAGCGGTTCGGATATCGCGCGGTCATGACCACGGGCCTGGTTGTCGTGGGGATCGCCCTGATCGGACTCACGCAGTTGCGGATGGACAGCAACATCTGGCTCGTGCTCGGTGGCTTCTTCCTGTTCGGGTTCGGCATGGGCAATGTCGTGGCGCCCGCCACGTCGGTCATGCAAAACGTGCTTCCCCTGGCGCGCGCCGGTGCCGGCTCCGCGGTCCAGAACACGGTTCGGCAGGTGGCCGGAGCATTGGGTGTGGCCGTGGTCGGTACCGTGCTCGGCACTCAGTACGCGAACAACGTCGCGCCGGTGTTCCAGGATCTGCCCGAGCAGTTCCCCGCCGATCAGGCGGCACAGTCCATCGTTGCCACCGATGCGATTCTCACCACCGCGGCAGACCAGGGGGTGGCACCCGAGGATGTGATCACCACCGTGCGCGACGGGGCATATGAGGCCTTCCTCAATGCTTCGCACACGACGATGCTGCTGAGTGCCGTCATGGTGGTCGTGGCTGCGCTTCTGGTCGGGTTCCTCCTGCCGGCGATTCAGCCGCCCCGCAAGGGCGACGTCAGCCCGGCGGACACCTGGGAAGAGGACGGCGAGGCCACCGCGGATGCCATCGCCGCGGAGCAGCACCTCGACCCCGGCGAGGAGACGGCCACGAGAACGGCCGACTCCGCCGACGAGTCAGGCGCGCCGCTCCCGCCACCGGTTGGTGATCGGTAGCCGCCGATCCCGCCCGAAGGCTCGCAGACTCACCTTGGTGCCGGGCGGATACTGCCGCCGCTTGTACTCCGCTGCGTCGGTCATGTGAAGCACTCGCTCCACCAGATGAGGGTCGAATCCGGCCTCGATCAGGTAGTCCGCGCCACGATCCAGTTCGACGTAGTCGTCGAGCAGGTCATCCAGAACGGCATAGTCAGGTAGCGAGTCCGTGTCCAACTGGCCGGGCCGCAACTCTGCGCTGGGGGGCTTGTCGATGCTGGAGCGTGGGATGGGCTCCGCCTCTCCTCGGGCGGCGGCTACTCCGTTGCGCCAGCGGGACAGTTCCCACACCTCCATCTTGGGCACGTCCTTGATGGGGGCGAAGCCACCGACGGCATCGCCGTAAATGGTGGAGTACCCGACTGCCAACTCGGTCTTGTTGCCTGTGGCCAGCACCAAGTGACCTTCGGCGTTGCTCAGGCCCATCAGGGTGACCCCGCGCACCCGCGCCTGTAGGTTCTCCTCCGCCAGCCCGGTCAGTTCCAGCGACTGCTGAAAAGCATCCACCATGCCAGCGATGGGCACGGTGCGAAACTGCAGGCCGGTGCGTTCTGCCGTCAGTTCCGCATCGGTGCGCGAATGCTCCGAGGAGTAGACGCTGGGCATCGAGACGCCGTGAACATTGCGGGCGCCCACGGCATCACATGCGATCGCGGCGACCAGCGCGGAGTCGATTCCGCCCGATAGCCCCAGGATCACGGAACTGAACCCGTTCTTGCGTACGTAGTCCCGCAGTCCCGTGACCAGGGCTGCGTAGACCTCGGCATTGGCGGACAGCGAAGGGATGCCGACCCCGGCTCCCACCGCCGTGACCGGCTCGGCGCGAATGACGGTGTCGATGAACTCCGGCAGCCGGGCCGGCTGGTCGGGTGACTGGGGTCGATCGCTTCCGAGGTCGGTCACGAGAAGATAAGGCACGAACTGCGGCGCCCGTGCCAGGAGTTCACCGTCGGGGGCGACGACCATGGAGTCGCCGTCGAAGACCAGTTCGTCCTGGCCGCCCACCATGTTCACGTAGGCCAAGGTGCAGCCAGCCTCGGCCGAGCGGCGGCGGCACAGTTCGAGGCGTACATCGTCCTTGGCTCGTTCGTAGGGGGAGCCGTTGATCACGACCATAAGGTCGGCGGCGGCCTCACGGGCCCATCGCACCGGGCCGCCGTCCTGCCACAGGTCCTCGCAGATGGCCACTGCGACCCGGGTCCCGGCGACGTCGATGATCAGGGGTGCGTCACCGGGGATGAAGTACCGGTATTCGTCGAACACCCCATAGTTGGGCAGGTGGTGCTTGTCGTATGTGGCCAGTACCTCACCACCCCGCAGCACCCAGGCGCTGTTCGTGGGAGCGTTGCGGGGGACTCCCAGTTCGTCGGCCGAACCCGCCCGGCTGTCCAGCAGCCCAACGATCACGGTCAGTGCGCCCAACCCCTCGGTCACGAGTTCCTGAGCCAGTTGTCGTGCGGCAGCCCGGGATGCCTCGATGAACGAGGGCCGCAGGGCGAGGTCCTCGATCGGATAGCCGGTCAGCATCATCTCGGGCAATGCCACCAGTTGGGCACCGGCCTTGTCAGCCAGCAGGCACGCCTCCAGACTCAGGCGGGCGTTACCTGCCACGTCGCCGACCGTCGGATTCAGTTGCGCGAGCGCGATTCTGAGGTTGGGCACGAACTCACGTTAGCGGGATCGAGTAGGGCCACCGCTCGGCCTGCGGCAAGATGGGCCCATGGACAAGCAGACCGAGTACGTGCTCCGGACGATCGAGGAACGGGACATCCGATTCATCCGGCTCTGGTTCACTGACGTGCTGGGCACGTTGAAGTCCGTCGCAGTGGCACCGGCCGAGCTCGAAGGTGCCTTCGCCGAAGGCATCGGATTCGACGGTTCCGCCATCCAGGGATTCGCCCGGGTCTCGGAAGCGGACATGATCGTGCGGCCCGACCCGTCAACGTTCCAGATCCTGCCCTGGCGTGGTGAATCGCGCGGGACAGCGCGATTGTTCTGCGACATCCTCATGCCCGACGGTGAGCCGGCCTGGGCTGATCCGCGCTATGTGCTCAAACGGACCCTGGCCAAAGCCGCCGACCTGGGCTTTACGTTCTACACCCACCCGGAGATCGAGTTCTTCCTGTTCACGTCGCCGCACGAACCCGGCGGGCCGCCGCCGGAGCCGATCGACCGGTTCGGGTACTTCGACAATGCCCCCCATGGGGTTGCGCACGACTTCCGCCGCTCCACGATCACCATGTTGGAGTCGATGGGCATCTCGGTGGAGTTCAGCCACCACGAAGGCGCCCCAGGACAGCAGGAGATCGACCTGCGCTACGCGGACGCGCTGTCCACCGCCGACAACATCATGACGTTCCGGCTGGTCGTCAAGGAGATGGCCATGGAACACGGCGTGGTCGCGTCGTTCATGCCCAAGCCGTTCGCAGATCACGCCGGCTCGGGGATGCACACCCACTTCTCCTTGTTCGAGGGGGACACGAACGCGTTCTACGAGCCCGGTTCGCAGTACCAGTTGTCCAAAGTCGGACGCGCCTTCATGGCGGGCGTGCTGATGCACGCTCGCGAGATCAGCGCGGTCACGAACCAGTGGGTCAACTCCTACAAACGGCTGCAAGGCGGGGGAGAGGCGCCTGCGTGGGTCTGCTGGGGTCACAACAACCGTTCCGCGATGCTGCGGGTGCCCATGTACAAGCCCCACAAGGGCGGATCCACTCGGGTCGAGCTGCGGACCCTGGATCCCGCCTGCAACCCGTACCTTGCGTTCGCTGTGGTGCTCGCCGCCGGCCTCAAGGGGATCGAGGAGGGTTACGAGCTTCCGCCGGGCGCCGAGGATGACGTATGGGCGCTCACCGAGGCTGAGCGGGTCGCGCTGGGTATGGAGCCGTTGCCGGGCAGTCTCGGCCAAGCACTGGACGTCATGGCCTCCAGCGAACTCGTCGCCGAGACATTGGGCGAGCATGTCTTCGACTACCTGTTGCGCAACAAGCGAGCGGAGTGGTCGGAGTACCGCCAGCAGGTGACCCAGTTCGAACTCGACCGTTACCTGCCACTGCTGTGACCCGGCCCGCCCCGTCACCCACCGGAACCCTGGTCCGTCTGGGTTTCCGGGAGGTGGACCGCGCCCACGCGAACCTGTCTGCCGAGCCGCTGTCCGGCGGCGTGGGCCCCGACCTGCTGGCCGAGTTGGGCAACGCCGCCGATCCGGATCTCGCGCTGCTCTCGCTGGCCCGGGTCGTGGC
>CAZCRC010000102.1:3128-7279 GCA_964500995.1 uncultured Actinomycetes bacterium | reverse complement strand
ATTGCCCCCGCGGTGGTGCCGACCCCGCCCGGGGTCGTGCGGCTCATGGCGCCGAGCGATACCCGCGACTACGCCCGCCGGTTGTACTGGGCGTTGCGCGAGGCCGATGCGCTGCGGCTCCAGACGGTCTTCGTCTTACCGCCGGAGGGCGACGATGGACTCGCGCACGCGGTCCGGGATCGCCTGACCCGAGCAGCGGCAGCAGCGCAGTCTCAGCCGTAGCCGAGTTCATGCAGCCGGTCGTCGTCGATCCCGAAATGGTGGGCGATCTCGTGAACGACGGTGATACGCACCTCGTTGATGATCTCCGCGGGGCTGTGGCACAACTGCAGGATCGGCATGCGGTAGACCCAGATCGTGTCGGGCAGGGTTCCCGCGTAGTTCGTGCCGCGCTCGGTCAGTGGGATGCCCTGATACAGCCCCAGCAGGTACTCCCCAGGTGGCGGCCAGTCCTCGACCCGGAACACCACGTTGTCCACCAGCGCAGCGAGGTCCGGGGGGATCTGGTCCAGCGCGGTGGCCACCAGCCCCTCGAACTCACGGCGAGGCACATAGAACATGCGTCGAGCCTGACATGACTGCGCCCCGTCCACCACAGCAGCGGACGGGGCGCAGATACGCCAGTAGCGATGTGGCTCAGTCGACCAGCGTCGCCACGTCCACCTGGGTCACGATCTTGTTCTGCAGCCGGAAGACCGTGGTCGTCTCGCCGGGCGCCGGCTCGTTGGTCAGGCACACCTGCTGCCCCGGCTGACCCGGGACCCGCTCACACATGACTGCGTATGCGCCCCGGACCTGTTGCCGGGTGGAGCCGACGCCGATGCCGTCGAACGTTCGCTGCGCTCCCGACATCGTCGACATCATGGTGACGCCCCGTTGATCCAGGATGGTCACCTTGAACCGCTTGCCGAACACCAGGATCCGGTAGGAGCCGAAGTCATTGGTACCGGTCTTGACGCGCTTGGGCGCCGTGCCCATCTTCTTGAGCACCTTGGTCTCGCTGAACCCGACCTTGATCCGGTTGATGCCCTCGTCGACCTTGATGACGTTATTCGGCGCTGCTTGCGCAGTGCCCGGGACGAACGCGACGGCAGCGCCAATAGCGACCGTGGCTGCGACTGTGACTGCCTTGGGCATGGTGCTCATCGGATCAGTCCAGGAAGACCGCGACGGTGATCTCGGTGATGACGTTATCGGTCAGCCGGAAGACCGTCGACGTCTCGCCGGGGATCGGGCTGAGCGTGCCGGTGGAACACACCCGCTTCGACGGCCCAGCCTTGACGCAGTTGACCACGTACAGGTTCTTGAGCTGGCCCTTCGTGGATCCCACTCCGATCCCGTCGCCGGTCTGGGGCTTCGTGGACATCGTTGACATGGAACTCACGCCCGTGCCCTTGATGATCCTCACGGTGAACTTCTGCTTGAAGTAGAGGTCCTTGTACTTCTGTCCGGTGTCTGCCGTCACCCCGGTCACGATCTCTTTGGGGTTCGACCCGACCTTGTTGATGACCTGCTTCTGACTGTTGCCGATGCGCACCTTGTTGATGCCCTCATCGACCTTGATGACGTTGTTGGCAGCAAGCGCGGTTCCGGGGGCCGCAAGGGCCAGCGAGATGCCGGCGACACCGGCGAGCGAAGTTGCGAGGAGTGAGTTCATGGGGGAAGCGTAGGGGTGGGAACCATCGACTGGGTGGTATCGACGCTCAATCGATGCGCAGATTCGCCCGAGTGGACCCCCGGCGTGGGCCACCGGGAGAATCTCAGGGTGCATCGCGCAGGCTGCTGACTACCGTGGGGTCATGACCACACCGGCCAAGAAGGCGCCAGCGAAGAAGACGGCCGCGAAGAAGACGGCCGCCAAGAAGACGGCGGCAAAGAAGACGACTGTCAAAGCGACCCCTGCGAAGCGGACGACCACCCGATCGGCCACCCGCACGAATCCTCGTCGCGACCACGATCTGGTGGTGTACGGGGCGACCGGTTTCACTGGCCGACTGGTCGCTGCCTATCTGGCCAAACATGCTCCTGCCCAACTCTCGATCGCGCTGGCCGGGCGCAGTGAGTCGAAGTTGGCTCAGATCCGTGACGACATCGGGGGTCGAGCGCTGCAGTTCCCGCTGGTGGTCGCCAATTCCGACGACGCCACCTCCCTGGGCGCGATGGCCGCCAGCACTCGTGCCCTGATCACCACGGTGGGTCCCTACGCCAAATACGGCCTGCCTGTGGTTGCTGCCTGTGCGGAGGCAGGGACGAACTACTGCGACCTCACCGGCGAGGTGCTGTTCATGCGCGACAGCATCGACCAGTTCGACACAGTCGCCCGGTCGAACAAGGCCCGGATCGTGCATTCCTGCGGATTCGACTCCATCCCCAGCGACCTCGGTGTGCTGGCGCTCTCCCTCGCTCTGGCCGCCGACGACCCGACGGCGCGGATGCAGCGGACCCGGTTGATCGTCATGGCTGCCAAGGGCGGCATCAGTGGCGGCACCATCGCATCGGGGTTCAACGAACTCGACCGGACTCGTGATGACCCGCGCGCCGCCAAGATCCTGGCCGACCCGTACTCGCTGTCCCCGGACCGCAGCACCGAGCCGGCAGACGGCGACTCCGACCCCCGCAGTGCCATCCGTGACGACATCGTGGGTACGTGGGCGGCGCCTTTCTTCATGGGTCCGATCAACTCCCGGGTGGTGCGCCGGAGCAACGCCCTGGCGGACTACGCGTACGGCACCCAGTTCCGCTATGCGGAGTACATGGCCACCGGCGATGGTGTGGGGGGCCGCCTGGCAGCATCGGGCATTGCGCTGGGGATGGCCGCCGGCGAGGCCGCCATGAATCTGTCGCCGCTGCGGGCCCTGGCCGAGAAGGTGCTGCCCGAACCGGGCTCGGGCCCCGGCGATGCGACGCGCGCCAAGGGCTACTTCCGGATCCTTCTCCACACCCGCTCCACCGCCGGGGTGCCCTACCGAGCCAAGGTCGCAGCCAAGGGTGACCCCGGCTACGCGGCCACAGCGATGATGCTGGCCACCACGGGCGTGACGCTCGCGGGCGACGGCCTGCCCCGTACCTACGGTGTGCTGACCCCCGCCACGGGCATCGGCGATCTCCTGATCACGAACCTCAAACTCGCGGGGATGACGATCGAGGCAGGGCGGGTCTGACCGGCACGGAAGCCTGCGCTGACGAAGGTGACGTCTAGGTCACGTTGCCCCCGACTCGACGCCGCATGCCGGTCCGGGACCTACCCTGTCCTGCATGACCGAACCAGTGATCTCCGCGCGTGCCGTTCGCAAGGCCTTCTCGACCACTCAGGCGCTCGATGACTTCGAGATCGAGGTGGCCGAGGGGGAGGTTCACGCCTTCCTGGGGCCCAACGGCGCCGGCAAGACGACCATGCTGCGGATCCTGCTCGGTCTGGTGCAGCGCGACGAGGGAGTCGTCAGCGTCCTGGGAATGGATCCATGGCAGGACGCGGTGCGCCTGCACAAGGACATGGCCTACGTGCCCGGTGACGTCGAACTGTGGCCGCAGTTGTCCGGTGGCGAGACCATCGATCTCTTGCTGCGGATGCGCAAGGTCGAGCCGGTGCGCCGTGACGAACTCATCGAACGGTTCGACCTGGACCCCAGTAAGAAGGTCCGCACCTACTCCAAGGGCAACAAGCAGAAGATCGCCCTGATCGCGGCCTTCGCTGCCGATGTGCCGCTGTACCTGTTCGACGAACCCACCGACGGCCTGGACCCCTTGATGGCGCAGGTGTACCGCGAGTGCGTGACCGAGGTCCGGGCCGAAGGCGGCACCGTCTTGCTGTCCAGCCACATCATGAGTGAGGTCGAGGCGGTCGCCGATCGCATCACGATCATCCGCAGCGGCCGCATGGTCGAGACCGGGACCCTCGAGCAACTTCGCCACCTGACCCGCACCCAGGTCATGGCCACCACGCTTCGGCCGGTGGTGGGTTTGACCGCCAATGAGCACGTGTTCGATCTGCACATCGACGGCACCCGCCTGACCTGCGACGTGGGCCCCGACGGCCTCGTGTCGGTACTCGCGGCGGTTCAGCAGGCGGGCCCGGTCTCGTTGGACTGCCGCCCACCCAGCCTCGAAGAGATCTTCCTGCGGCATTACGGCGAGGAGCCCCGACCCGAGGG
>CAZCRC010000102.1:0-3028 GCA_964500995.1 uncultured Actinomycetes bacterium | reverse complement strand
CCAGCCTCGAAGAGATCTTCCTGCGGCATTACGGCGAGGAGCCCCGACCCGAGGGTGCTGCCGAGGTCGCGCCCGAGTCCGACGATTCGGCTGAGCCCGAAGAGTCCGGCTTCTTCCGTCGGCGTGCGCCGCGAGTCGTGGCCACTGACGACACCGACAGCGAGCAGGACGGCAAGCGGGACAACGGCGCGGACAATGGCGCAGGCGAGAAGGTCCCCTCGTGACGGGCACCGGCACGCTCCTTCGATTCGACCTGTCGCGCGATCGGGTCCGGATCGCGATCTGGATCGGGCTCCTGGCGTTGATGGTCGTCGGGGTCGCGTCCTCGTGGGACCGCATCTATCCCACAGCTGAGGAACGCCTACAACTCGTGGCGATCCTGTCGGGCAACCCCGCACTCACAGCACTGCTTGGGCCGCTGCAGAACCCGTTGTCGACCGGTGGCCTCACCGCCTGGCGAATCGGTGTCGGAGTGGTGTTGGTGCTCGGCCTGGTCAACATCTTCACCGTCACCCGGCACGTGCGCGCCGAAGAGCAGGCGGGCCGCGCTGAGTTGCTCCTGGCGGGACGATCCGCTCGGGTGGCACCGCTGTACGCCGCCATCGGCGTCACAGTCGTCACCAGTGTTGTCTTCGTCCTGATCGCCACCGTCCTGATGGTGCTGGTGGGGCTGCCACTGGCCGGATCCCTGCTGTTCGCGATCGTGG
Organism: uncultured Actinomycetes bacterium; assembly: GCA_964500995.1. GTDB lineage: Bacteria > Actinomycetota > Actinomycetes > S36-B12 > CAIWTL01. The sequence goes on along the minus strand of CAZCRC010000102.1, from coordinate 2,321 downwards.
CCGCCTCGTCGGCGTTGGTGTTCACCGGCATCGCTGCCATCACCAATCAGATCGTGAGCAGTTCCCGCGGTGCCAATGCTCTTGCCGGCGGCATCCTGGTCCTGACGTGGGCGATCGCCGGTCTGGGCAACCTGCAGGACAACCTGTTGCAGTGGCTGTCGCCGTTCGGCTGGATCAACAAGGCCGATCCGTTCGGCGCCGACCACTGGGAGGTCATGATCGTCCCGTTGGGTGTCACGGCGATCCTGTTGGTCATCGCGACCGCGTTGCAGGGCCGCCGCGACCTCGCGGCCGGTCTGATCCCGGAACGTCTCGGCCGCCCCGCGGCCAGTGCCCACCTGACGGGCCCACACTCCCTGGCGTGGCGATTGGAACGGCCTTCCCTGCTGTGGTGGGTCGTCGGCTACGCGCTCGTGGGACTGTTCATCGGACTGTCGCGCGACTCACTGGCGCAGTTCGTCGAGAGCAGCCCGGCGCTCACGGACCTGTTCGCGGCCCTCGGCGGCTCCGGCGCGATCCTGGACGCCTTCCTGGCCACCTACGTGGGGCTCGGCGGCGTTCTGGCCACATTCTTCGCGGTGTCGGTGGTGCTCCGACTGAGCGCCGAGGAGGAGTCGGGTCACACCGCGCTGGCACTGGCCACCGCCACTCGACGCTCCCGCTGGGTGAGTTCCTACGTCGTCCTTGCCATCGTGGGCAGTGCGCTGGTGCTCCTGGCACTCGGCGGTGTCCTGGGACTCACGTTCGGACTCCAGGCCGATCAGGGGATCTCCGAGGTGCCGCGGCTGCTCGAGGCCGCGGCGGCATGGCTGCCCGCCGTCGTGTTCGCCGTCGGCCTCACCCTCGCGCTGATCGGCATCATCCCGCGGTGGGCGGGTGCTGCCTGGGTGGTCATGGGCGTCTTCGCCCTGATCACTGAACTTGGACCCATCTTCGGGCTGCCGGGGTGGCTGCTGAACCTGTCCCCGCTGTCGCACATCCCGAATCTGCCCGCGCAGGAACTGGCCGTGGCGCCGCTGATCTGGTTGACGGCCATCGGTGCCGCCCTCGCAGTGGCGGGCTACATCGCCATCCAAGCTCGGGACGTCCGCAACTGACGACTGAGTTGCCGGTCTGTCGCGAAAGGACCCTTTGGTCCTGTCATGTGACACAGGCCACATCATCGCGGCTGAAGTGGCACGGAGGGTGAATGTGCCTGCGGATCCGGCAGGTCCCCGCCAGCTTGCGCCGTGGGCTATGTGACGTGGGTCTCACTACTCGGTGTGAATGACTACTTGGAAAGATCTCAGTCACCTCTCACGAGTGTCCGTTTTTCGGTGGAGGTAGTTGAAGGCTGCCGCATCAGGGCACACGGTCGTCCAGTTGCCCGAACCGGGTGACCAGGAGCGAAAGGCGCTCCGGACAGCATCGCTGTCAGACCGAGGCCCGGTCGTTTGCCGGGCGAAGGAGATCCTGTGGCTTCCCAGACCACCCGGCTCGTGGCTGGCACCGCGCTTGCTGTGCTCGCCGGAACCGCACTGGCGGTTGCCCCGCTCACGACCGCTCCGGCGGCAGCGGGAACCAAAGTGATGGTCAAGGACAACAAGAAGGCCAACGAACTGCGTGATCGCGTGGTCCAGATCGCGACGGCGCAGAAGGGCGATCGCTACGTCCTCGGCTCGACCGGGCCACGCGCGTTCGACTGCTCCGGCCTGGTCGTCTACAGCTACAAGAAGGCAACCGGCATCGACCTGCCGCGGACGTCGTACATGCAGCGCGGCCAGGTGAGTCGGGTGTCGGCCAAACACCGGCAGCCCGGCGACATCGTCGTCGTGCATGGTGGCGGCCACGTCGGTATCTACATCGGCAAGAACCGGATCGTGCACGCCAGCACCCCGGCCACCGGCGTCAAGGTCACCGAACTCTCCGGTTACTACGGCCGCGCCGTGAACAGCTACCACCGCGTCATTCGCCCCCGCTGACCCCTCCCACCCCGCACCCCTGCCAGCCCATCGGCGGCAGCCATGCCACACACCCAGGAGAACCCAAGAGCATGTCCACGACGTCACGTCCCACGAATCGCAAGCGGATTGCCGCCGGTGCCCTCGTGGCCGGTATCGCCGTCACCGGCTTGGCGGTCAACCCCGCCACCACCGGCGAGGCCGACGCGGCCACCAAGATCCGCACCAAGAACGTCGAACGGGCGGACCAGTTGCGCGAGCGGATCGCTGACATCGCCACGGCGCAGAAGGGTGACCGTTACAGCCTCGGTTCCGTCGGCCCCGGCGCCTTCGACTGCTCCGGCCTGGTCAACTTCGCCTACCGCAAGGCGACCGGCAAGG
>CAZCRC010000101.1:0-7373 GCA_964500995.1 uncultured Actinomycetes bacterium | reverse complement strand
CAAGGCAGTCGTAGCGGACATCCGGGAGCGGTACCAGTTGCCCGTGTTGGAACCGCCGATCGCGAAGTCGATCCGCTTCGCCGAGGCCCCCGCAGCGGGGCGTTCGGTGCTGACCACCGCCACCCGGGTCAAGGGAGCCGACAACTACCGGGAACTGGCCCGAAAGATCGCAGACGGCGAGGTGACCACCGATGACTGAGCAGACCTTCGACCGCGTCCGGCCCCGGACTGCGGATCCCACCGATGAGCGCATCATCATCGTCGACGGCGAGGTACGGGTTCCCGACCGCGAAGGCAAGCGGGCCCTGTTCTCGACCGAACCGGAGCCGCCGAGCCTGGGTTCGGTGGCCATGACCTGTACCCGGTGCGAGGCCCGGTCCGTGGTGTCGTGGGGGCGAGCCTTACGGCTCGCCTTCCCCAGCGTCCCAGCCGTGGTGCCGGGGTCCGGTGTACGGATCTGGCTGAAGTGCCCCACCTGTGAGCAGCGCTCCTGGGTGGACCTGTCCCTGCGCTACTGACTCAGGGTCAGTTCGCGTCGCCGGTGGCGGGGGACTGACCCGCGCCCTCGTTTCCCGATCCGCGCCGACGGCGGCGGCGAGGACGTGGGGCGGCGTCGCCGGTGGCTGTCTCGCTGCTTGCCACCGTGGCGTCGCTGCCGGACTGAGGGCTGGTCGTGGCGGGTGCGGACTCGTTGCGAGTGCGGCGCCGGTTGCGCTGCCGGCGAGGCCGGGAACTGTCGCCGGTGCGCTCCTCACTGGGGTCGCGGTCCTCACCGGAGTGTCGGCCCTGGCCGCCGCCACCCTTGGCGCTCTTGTCCTTGCGGCCACGATCATCCCGGCTCCGGCCGCCCCCGCGGGACTTGCCGGTCTCGCCGAGGTCCTCGAGTTCCTCGGCCTCGAGTCCCTGTCGGGTCCGTGCGGAACGGGGCAGCGTTCCGGTGGCGGTCTCGGGGATGTTCAGGCCCTTGTAGATGTGCTCGGACGTCGAGTACGTCTCCAGCGGGTACGCGAACGGCAACTTCAGCGCGCGGTCGATCATCGCCCAGCGAGCCAGGTCCTCCCAGTCCACCAACGTGACGGCGACACCTGATTCGCCCGCGCGCCCGGTGCGTCCGATGCGGTGCACGTAGGTCTTCTCGTCGTCGGGGCACTCGTAGTTGATGACGTGGGTGACCCCGCCGACGTCGATGCCGCGGGCGGCGACGTCGGTCGCGGCCAGAACGTCCACCTTGCCGTTGCGGAATGCCCGCAGCGCCTGTTCGCGGGCGCCCTGACCGAGGTCGCCGTGGACGGCGCCAGCTGCGAAGCCGTGCTCATTCAGTTCGTCGGCAATCCGCTGGGCACGGCGCTTGGTGCGGGTGAAGATCATCGTCAGGCCGCGGTCCTTGGCCTGCAGCACGCGTGCCACGATCTCCATCTTGTCCATCGGGTGGCAGCGCCAGACGTGCTGCTCGATGGCGTCCACTGTGGCCGACTCGTCGCCGGCATCCGCTGCGCGGATATGCATGGGCTTGGTCATGTACCGACGGGCCATGGCCACGATCTGGCCCGGCATGGTGGCCGAGAACAGCATGGTCTGACGTTCAGTGGGGACCTTGTCCACGATCTTCTCGACGTCGGGCAGGAACCCCATGTCGAGCATCTCGTCGGCCTCGTCGAGCACCAGAACACTCACATGCGAGAGGTCCAGGTGTCGCTGGGACACCAGATCGATGACGCGGCCGGGAGTTCCGACGGCGATCTCGATGCCCCGGTTCAAGGCTTCGATCTGAGGCTCATACGCGCGTCCGCCGTAGATGGTCAGCACCCGCACCCCCAGGTTGCGGCCGGCCTGTTCCAGGTCCTTGCCGACCTGGATGGCCAGCTCGCGGGTCGGGACAACGATCAGGGCCTGCGGCTTTCCGCTCACGTCGCCGTCGGCGGGGGCGTTGATCCGCTGGATCAAGGGGACACCGAAGCCCAGGGTCTTGCCCGTACCTGTCTTGGCCTGGCCGATGATGTCCTGACCGTCCAGCGCCAGCGGCAGGGTCTGCGCCTGGATCGGGAACGTCCGTTCGATGCCATCCGCGGCCAACGCGGCGACGATCTCGGGGCGAACGCCCAGGTCGGCGAATGCGGGAGGAAGTTCGGGGGTTTCGGGTGTGGCGGTTGTGGTGGTTTCGTCTGACACGCTTCGTCTGCTCCGGAATCTCAGTGCGGCCCAAGTCGTGGGCGCGGTCCCCGGATCACCCGGAGAGGTTGTGGTCAGCGGCGACTCGTCGCCGCGCGAGGGTCTCCCAAGCCGGAAGACGATTGCGCCATCCAGTCTACGCACATCCGCGCCCAGCGCGGCCGCACGGCTACGCTGCGGCCATGGTCAGCCCCAACGCCACCCTCGATCTGCTCGGCCTCATCGCGGCGGGTGAACTGTTCGCGTTCGAGACTCTGGCGCGTGATTCGGCCTTGGCGAACGACTTGGACGCCAAGTCCCAGCTGGGGGTGATCGCGTGTCGCGAGTTCGCTCACTTCCGCGAGGTGGTGGACCGGCTGCGGGACCAGGGCGCCGACGCAGATGCCGTGATCGGGGCCTACCTGCCGATCCTGTCGGAGTTCCACAGCAAGACGGCGCCGAGGGACCTGCTCGAGGGCCTGCTGAAGGCGTACGTGGGCGACGGGATCGCAGCTGACTTCGGACGGGAGATCGCGGCGTTCGTCGATCCGGAGACCCGCGAGTTCTTGGACGGCGTCTTGTCGGAGAGCGGGCAGGCGGAGTTCGTCGTGCCCTACGTGCAGCAGGCGCTGGCGTCCGATCCGGGCGCGGCCGGTCGGTTGGCCCTGTGGGGTCGACGACTGATGGGCGAGGCGCTGGCGCAGGCGCAGCGGGTGGCCGCGGACCGACCGGATCTGGCCGAGTTGGTGATCGGGGGACCCGATCAGTCAGGGGCGGGGCTGGCGGAGTTCGCGCAGATGTTGGCCCGGATGACGGAGTCGCACAGTGATCGGATGCGCAGCCTGGGCTTGGCGCCCTGACCGCTCAGGCGACGCCGAAGCCCACCCGGCCGACCGTGGCGGCACCCAGTTCGACGTAGGCCAGCTTGTCGGTCGGGACCATCACACGGCGACCTTTGATGTCTTCGAGCGTCAAGAGTTCGTTGGCGGCCCAGGCCTCGCTGATCTGCTCGGCGAGATCCTCGGGTTCGGCGGCGCTTTCGAAGACCACCTCACGGGGTGAATCCTGGATTCCGATCCTGACTTCCACGCGGCCCTCCCGGACAATTGATCGTCGGGTCCGACCCTACCCGGCGCTCCCGGGCGCGTCACCTGTGTTCGCTGTGGGCGGTGAGGTGAGGGTGGCGACCGGGGGATGGCTGAGGGGGAAGGACGAGATGCCACGCCAGGCCAGCGCCGACAGCAGTTGGGCGGCGGCGTGCCGGTCCATCCCCTCGGGGTCGCTGAGCCACCGCAGTCCCGCGGTCTGCGCCATTCCGAGCAGTCCGAAAGCCAGCAGCAGCGCCTCGGAACGCGACAGCCCGGTGTCCTCGGCGATGACGTCGCTGACCATCTCCGCACTGAGGGCGTTCACGCGTTGGACGCGTTCGCGGACATCGGGAGCGTTGACCAGGTCGGATTGGAAGACGAGTCGGTAGGCCTCGTCGTCGTGGGCGATGAACTTGAGGTAGGCAGCGATGGTTGCGGTGACCCGGTCACGGTTGTTCTCGGTCGACATCAGTGCCCGGCCCACCGACTGCAGGAACTGCTCGGCGCCCTCGTCGAGCACCGCCAGATACAGGTCCCGTTTGGACCCGAAGTGCTGGTACAGCACGGGCTTGGTCACGCCGGCGCGAGCGGCGATCTCGTCCATCGCAGCTGCGTGGTACCCGACCTCCACGAACACTTCGCGGGCGGCCCCGATCAGCGACTCACGGCGTTCACTGCGAGGCAGGCGGGCTGACGACGGCGGAGTCACACGCCCAATCTTACTCACCAGTAACAAAGCTCCGGGCGGGTCCGGGCCAGTCGCTGGCAAGACTGTGACCCGCGCCTTCCGCGGGTGAACCGGGAAGCTGCCGCCTACTGTGGCCTTATGACGGAGTCGACGGATCTGTTGCCAGCGCCCCCAGTGGAGGAAGTCTGGCTCACCGACCGGATGCTCACCGTCCGCCGGGTGGCGCAAGGTGGCACCCCCACGGTCATGATCCACGGCCTCGGCGGGTCCAGCCTGAACTGGACCGACCTTGCCTACGAGTTCGCGGGACGCTTGGACACCTGGGCGGTCGACCTGCCGGGGTTCGGCTCGTCGCCTCCTCCTCGCGATGGCGACTATTCGTTGGCGGGTCAGGCGCGGGCGGTTCTGGCCCTGATCACCGAGCGCATCGGGCGTCCGGTCCATCTGTTCGGTAACTCGATGGGTGGCGCGATCTCGGTCCAACTGGCTGCACGAGCACCCGAGTGGGTGCGGTCGGTCACCCTGGTTGCCCCGGCGCTGCCGGGCGGCAAGATCATGAAGACGAACGCGCACCTGCCGGTGATCGCGGTGCCGGGAGTCGGGGAGCGGGTACTGCGTCGCTACTTGCGAGCGTCCCCGGAGTTCCGTGCCAAAGCCACGATCGATGTCTGTTTCGCCGACTCGCAACGCATGCCCCCCCAGCGCATGGCGGAAGCGGTGGCCGAGGTCACCCGCCGCGACGGACTCACGTACACCGGGGATGCTTTTGTGCAGTCCACGAGGGCGCTTCTGGCGACGATGATCGACCGGGGCCCGGACCGGCCGGTGGCGTTGTTGGCCAAGATCGAACGACCCGTGCTGCTGATCTATGGCCGCAAGGATCAGTTGGTGGATCCGCTGGGTGGATACAAGGTGGCGTCGCACCTGCCGGACGCACGGGTTGTGGTGATTCCCGACTGCGGTCACGTGGCGCAGATGGAACACCCCGAGTTGGTCGCGGCCGCGTGGCGAGACCTGATCGGAACGCGGTCAGCGGCACTGGGTGCCGGGCCCGGCGCCGTCGAAGCGCCGGCGTGACAACGCCCCCCGACCGGGGTTCGTCGGGGGGCGTTGCGGGGGGTCAGGCCTGGAGGACGAACTCCGCGTCGACCTCGATCGTGACCTTGTCGCCAACGACCACGCCGCCGGCCTCGATGTTCTGGTTCCACGTGACGCCGAAGTCCTGGCGATTGATCACCGTGGTCGCCGAGAACCCGGCGCGGTAGCCGCCGAAGGCGTCGGGGCCGACACCTTCCAGCTCGAAGTCGAGCGTCACGGGCTTGGTGATGCCCTTGAGTGTGAGTTCGCCCTCAAGGACCCAGTCATCGCCCTTGGGCTTCACCGCGGTGGAGCGGAACGTCATCGTGGGGTTCTCGTCGGTGCCGAAGAAGTCGGGCGAGCGCAGGTGTCCGTCGCGCTGCTCATTGCCGGTCTGGATGGATGCCAGGTCGATCGACACCGTCACCGAAGAGTCCTCGACGGTGTGAGCGGTCACCAGATCGGCGCTGAACTCCGTGAACCGGCCACGTACCTTGCTCACCATCATGTGACGCACCCGGAATCCGATCTCGCTGTGGGAGGGGTCGATCTGCCAGGTACCGGTCTTGTAGCCGGGGATTACTGCGGTGGAGGTGGTCGTTGTCATCAGGGGCTCCAGTTGGTTGAAGGTTCAAGTAGGACACTAGGGCAAACTGCTTGAGTACTCAAGTTATTCCAGCAAGATTCTCGGAGGACGCGATGGAGCCCACCCGATACCCTCGAGCAATGACGCGCTGGTTGACGGACGATGAACAGCAGACCTGGCGTGCTCTGATCGACCTGAACCGGTACCTCGCCGAGGCCACGGATCGGCAGTTGCAGCGTGACTCCGGGATTCCCGTCACCTACTACGGAATCCTCGTCGCCTTGTCCGAGGCCCCGGAGCGACGAATGCGCATGTCTGCGCTCGCCGAAGCCGTCGAGGGCTCCCAAAGTCGCCTGTCCCATGCGGTGAGTCGGCTGGAGGACCGGGGGTGGGTCGAGCGGCGACGTTGCGTCTCCGACGGACGTGGGTGGTACGCGGTACTCACCGATGCTGGGTTCGAGGCCCTGCAGGCAGCTGCGCCCGGACACGTCGAGTGCGTGCGACGGGTGGTGTTCGACGTGTTGACCCCTCAGCAACAGGCGGAGTTGCGGGATGTGGCGCTGGCGGTGACACAGAACCTGCGCGACGAGGCGGGCGTCGCGCCCATCCCGGCCCCCTGCGCCGACTGACGACTTTAGGCGCATGCGCCATATTTGGGATTTGGTGGGAATCGCAGCCATCCTTGGTGGGTTGAGGAGTGGGATCGAGAACCTGGGAGTCCACCGTGTCGTTACCCCCGTTGGTCGCGCCCGACGCTGAACTGAGCGTTGACGAAGTCCGTCGTTACAGCCGTCACCTGATCATTCCCGATGTGGGAATGGCCGGGCAGAAGCGATTGAAGAACGCTCGGGTGCTGTGCGTGGGCGCCGGTGGTCTGGGCAGTCCGGCGCTGATGTACCTGGCCGCCGCCGGCGTCGGCACGCTGGGCATCGTCGAGTTCGACGTGGTTGACGAGTCCAACCTGCAGCGCCAGATCATCCACGGACAGAGCACGATCGGCATGCCGAAGGCAGAGTCCGCTCGGGCCCGCATCAACGAGATCAACCCGTTCGTGAACGTCGAGGTGCACGACACCCGGTTGGACTCCGACAACGTCATGGACCTGTTCAGCCAGTACGACCTGATCGTCGACGGCACCGACAATTTCGCCACCCGCTACTTGGTCAACGACGCCTGCGTGCTGCTCGGCAAGCCCTACGTCTGGGGATCGATCTTCCGATTCGAGGGCCAGGCGAGTGTGTTCTGGGCGGAGTACGGGCCCTGCTACCGGTGCCTGTACCCCGAGCCTCCGCCACCGGGAATGGTGCCGTCGTGCGCCGAGGGCGGTGTGCTGGGCGTGCTGTGTGCGTCCATCGGGTCGATCCAGGTGACCGAGGCCATCAAGGTGCTCACCGGGATCGGCGATCCGCTGGTCGGCCGGTTGATGATCTACGACGGCCTGGACATGAACTACCGCAGCGTCAAGGTGCGCAAGGACCCGAACTGCGCGGTCTGCGGTGAGAATCCAACCGTGACCGAACTGATCGACTACGAGGCGTTCTGCGGCGCGGTGTCCCAGGAGGCGTCCGAGGCGGTCAAGGACTCCACGATCTCGGTCCGCCAGCTGAAGGGCATGCTCGACGAACGGGAATCCGGTGAGCGGGACTTCCTGCTCATCGATGTCCGCGAGCCGGCGGAGTGGGACATCGTGCGCATCCCGGGCGCGGAACTGATCCCCAAGGGCGACTTCCTGAACGGGGCCGCGCTGTCGCGGTTGCCGCAGGATCGACAGATCGTGCTCACCTGC
>CAZCRC010000100.1:5871-7388 GCA_964500995.1 uncultured Actinomycetes bacterium | reverse complement strand
ACCCCCACTCCCTCCCCGACCACAACTCCTGCTCCACCTGTGGCCCCCGGCACGCAGTGGGTCAAAGGTCCACCGAAGAAGGTTCGGAAGGGCAAGCGAGTCGCCCTGGCCAAGTTCACGGCTCAGGGTCAATCGGTGGCCTGGAAGTCACGGACCAGGGCAGTGTGCCCCGTGGTCAAGCGGGTGCTGCGTGCCAAGAAGAAGGGCACGTGCCGCGTCGTTGCCACTGCGCCCGGCACTGCGTCCTGGAAGCCACTTCGGACGATCTTCAGCGTGCGCGTTCGCTGAGTGCGGTTGTCACGACCACAGCGTCAGGCAACGATGGGGCTCATGCGGCTGCGAGCCACCGTCGGGGGTCGGACGTTCACGTTCTCCGGCTTGCGGGATGTGCTGGCCAAGGCCAGCCCGGAACGAAGCGGCGACGAGCTTGCGTGCATCGCGGCCTCGTCACCACTGGAGCGCGCCGCGGCGCAGTGGTGTCTGGCTGACGTCTCGCTGACGGACCTGATTGAACATCCGTTGATCCCCTACGAGGACGACGAGGTCACCCGGCTGATCCTGGACACCCACGACCCGGTGGCGTTCGCCCCCATCGCCCATATGACGGTGGGCGAGTTGCGCGACCACCTGCTCGCCACGACCACCGACACTGCTGCCCTTGCGACGCTTGCCCGTGGCCTTACCCCCGAAATCGTGGCCGCCGTCATCAAACTCATGCGCAACCAGGACCTGATCGTCGTGGCGGCGAAATGCTCGGTGACCACCGCATTCCGCGACACGATCGGGCTGCCGGGACGGTTGTCATCGCGGATCCAACCGAACCATCCGACCGACGATCCCACCGGCATTGCGGTGGCGATCCTGGACGGTCTCACCTACGGCTGCGGCGACGCCTGCATCGGAATCAACCCGGCCACTGACAGCGTTGCCCACACCGCCACGCTGCTGCGGATCCTGTCCGACGTGATCGAACGCTTCGAGATCCCCACCCAGAGTTGTGTGCTCGCACACGTCACCACCACGCTCGCGGCGATGCAGGCGGGGGCACCGGTGGATCTGGTGTTCCAATCGATCGCGGGGACCCAGGCCGCCAACCGGGCATTCGGTATCGACCTGGCGTTGCTAGGCGACGCTCAGGCGACTGCGCTGGCACTCGGACGTGGAACGGTCGGGGACAACGTCATGTACTTCGAGACCGGGCAGGGGTCGGCGCTGTCCGCCGAGGCGCACCATGGCGTCGATCAGGCCACCTTGGAGTCCCGCGCGTATGGCGTCGCACGCGCGTTCGCGCCGTTGCTGGTCAACAGCGTGGTGGGGTTCATCGGCCCGGAGTACCTGCTGGACGGCAAGCAGATCCGACGTGCTGGCCTCGAGGATCACTGCAGCGCCATCCGGCGCGTGCTGGAAGCGGGACGGGTAGGGGAGACCTACAACGTCGGCGGCTGGAACGAGAAGGCCAATCTCGAAGTCGTCCATACGCTCTGTGCCATTCTCGACGAACTCAAGCCGCGTGCCGA
>CAZCRC010000100.1:0-5861 GCA_964500995.1 uncultured Actinomycetes bacterium | reverse complement strand
CCTCGAGGATCACTGCCGCGGCAAGTTGCTGGGATTGCCGATGGGAATGGACGTGTGCCTCACCAATCACGCCGACGCCGACCAGAACGACTCCGACGACCTGATGGCACTACTCACGGCGGCTGGCTGCACGTTCTTCATGGGTGTCCCCGGTGCCGACGACGTCATGCTCGAATACCAGTCCACGAGCTTCCACGACGTCGCCACGATGCAGCGGCTGTTCGACCGGCGACCTGCGCCGGAGTTCGCTGCCTGGCTCGAGGCGATCGGCCTGACCGACTCCGGCGGTCAATTGCAGGAGCTGATGCCCGGTCATCCGCTGCTGGCGGTGACTGCAACATGAGTGAACCAGTCATCTCCGCAGACCTTCGGCGTCTCACGCCGGCTCGGGTGGGCCTGGGCCGCTCAGGCACCGGCCTGCCCACCGCTGAGTTGCTCCAGTTCGCAGCGGACCACGCCATCGCTCGCGAAGCCGTGCATGCGACGTGGGACGTTGCTGGTGCGCGCGCCGACCTGGCTGAGCGCGGCTGGCCATCGCGAACTGTGGCGACCCAGGTCAGTGATCGAGCCTTGTATCTGCGACGCCCCGACCTGGGTCGTCGGTTGGCGCCGGCGGACCGGGAGTCGCTGGCGGCGATCGCCGGATCGGCAGACGTCGCTCTGGTGCTCAGCGACGGCCTGTCCGCCACCGCCGCCGAGCGCCACGGCCCCTCACTCGTCGCCGACCTTGCCGATCGATTGGTCGATCGGGGACTCACTGTCGCGTTGGTTGTGGCGCCGTTCGCGCGGGTCGGTCTGCTCGATGACGTCGGCGATGCGCTACGGGCACGAGCCGCGCTGATCGTGATCGGGGAGCGGCCGGGGCTGTCCGCGCCCGACAACCTCAGCATCTACTTCGAGGTCGCTCCGAAACTGGGTCGCACGGACGCCGACCGCAATTGCCTGTCGAACATCCGCCCCGGTGCGTTCGCCCCCGACGCCGCCGCTGCCGCAGCGGTGGAGTTGCTGCTGCGTGGCCTCGAACTCGGGGTCAGCGGCACTGCGTTGAAAGCTGCCGGGCCGCAACCGAACCTCGGCACCTGACGTGATCAAGGGGGTCTTCGGCCCTCAAGTTTCTGCCCGAGTCGTTCGACGCTATATCCATGAGTGGTTTTCGGCGTCCCGTCCATTCCGCAATGGTGCTCGCGGTGAGCGCGTCCTTGGCCGTGCCGACCGGTGCCGGCGCAGCACCCGACAGTGGCTTCGAGTTGTGGTCGCGCACGTCGGGTCTGACCGAAGCTCAGGTGACCACCCTCGATGATTCGCTGGTGGCCGCATGGGACGGATTACCCGGTGGGGTGTCCGCGGGTCTGTGGGTCGGTACCGGTGGCCAGTGGCGGGGTGCCATCGGCGAGGCCAACATCAAGACGAACGAGCCGATGCGACCGCAGCTGCAGGTTCCGATCGGGTCAGTCACCAAGACCCTGACGGGGACCTTGGTACTGCAGCAGGTTCAGCGGGGTCAGTTGCGGCTCAAGGACCCGATGTCGAAGTGGTTCCCGACGTTCCCCAAGGCTCGCAAGATCACGGTTGCCATGTTGCTGAACATGTCCTCGGGCATCGCCGACTACGTCAATGGCCACATCAAGCGCCTCACGGCGCAGCAACGCGCGCATCCCAAGAAGCGCGTGTCGCCGGGCCGGTTCATCTGGGGCGCGGCCCGGATGCCGCGGGCATTCAAAGTTCCCGGTTCCCAGTTCTCGTATTCCAACACCAACACGTTCATCCTTGGCCGGATCCTGGAGAAGAGCACCGGTAGGTCCCTCAACGACTTGCTCGAGGCGCGGCTGCTGGACCCGCTCGGAATGACCCGCACGTACCTCGACATGACCGGTGACCTGTGGCCACCGCACGCCCAGACGTACTCCACGATGTACGGCGAGATCCACGGTGGCCCCGCACTGCTGCGCACCACGAACTGGTCGCTGTCGATGGGTTGGGCCGCGGGCGGACTGGCATCGACTGGACCAGATCTGCGGACCTGGGCGTACTCGCTGGGAACCGGTGACGGGGTGCTGAGCCGCGCCGCGCAACGCACGCGAGCCAAGCACTGCGTGGTCAGCGGATCCAACGGTGTTCTCAACCAGGAGTACTGCCTCGGAGTCGCGGTGTTGCGCGAGGTCAGCAGTGGTGAGGTGGTGTCGTACTGGCACAACGGGACCATGTTGGGTGCGACCAGCTACGTGGCCTACTTCCCCCGAACCCAAGCGGTCCTTGTCGTGCAGGCCAACCAAGACGCCCAGACCGGCGAGGCGGGGCTGACGATCCCGGACAAGTTCTTCGCCGAGATCGCGGCAGGGGTGCCCGAACTCTTGGGACTGTGACTCAGGCCAGCGTCAGTCGCGGTCGAACAGGTTGAGCACCTGACGGACCCGATCGCCGAATCCTGGCACCATGCCGCGGACCAGGAGGTCCGTGCGTCCCGAGACGACAGCAGCGATGTTGTGCTGGCTCGTGGAGCCCTCCATCAGGTAGTTCGCGTGTCCACTGACCTCGATGCCGACGTCGCTGGGGCCGGTCGACAGCGTCACGATCTCCTTGAGGAAGTTGGGGTCGTCGCCGAAGAACCCCAGGTCGGCGACAGCGTCGTTCTTGGCCTCGAGCAGGTAGACGTGACCGGGCGGCAGGCCGAGGTCCTCCAGTCGTTCGGTCGCGAGCCCCGGCGATCCGAAGAAGACGGCGTCGTCGATGCGGTGTTCCCGCTTGATCAGCGACAGTGCGGTGGTCGTCGACCCATAGGAGTGCCCGACGGCGACCAGGTGGAACCGGTCCTCGCGGGGGCTGCGAATGCCGTCGGTGAAGCGCTGCAGCAGTCGCGATCCCGCAATGGCAGCCTCCCGTTGCGCGACGTCCACCACACCAAGAGGGGCGTCGTACCCCAGCCATGTGACCGTCGCGATGTCCTGGGGGCTGGTCCCGAGGGCGATCGCCTTGCTGCGGAGCCGATCCATCTCGTCGTCGTAGCGCGCCAAGCATCCTTGAACAGTGGAGCCCATGCCGGGGGTGTAAACGCCGATGTGGACAGCGGTGTCGACGTTGCCCACGGACACCGCGGCCCGGGCCCTGCTACCTCGCAGGTTCAGGCCCAGTAGCATCCGTTCGGGTTCCTGCAGGACTTCCTGGAGTTCCTCGACGCTGGCGAACTTGTCTTCGAACTCCTGCTCGCGACCCTTACCGGCTTCGGCTCGTTCCTGGTTGAGTCGTGCGATCTGGGCCGGGAGACTCGCGCGCAGGACACGGTCGAGCACGCTTCCGGGTAGGCCGTCGAGTGACCCGAGTTCCTCCGGGGCCAGGTCGATCGTGGCCTCCCGATCGGTCTCGCTGAGGTCGAGCCACCAGCGTGCCTGCCGATCGGGGTCGTGCTCGCGAATGGTGCTGAGGAGTCGGGTGATGTTCGCTGCGTCGATCACCCGACGAGTCTATGAGTCGTGATCATCCACGGCAGGTCGAACAGCGGTGGACAGCAGATGCCTCGAACTCCTGTTACATGTAACGTTGAGGTATGTCGGTCAGAAATCGAGTCGAGGCTCACCGCACTCGGATGCGTGCCCGCGGATACCGGCTCATCCAGATCTGGGTGCCCGACGTCCGCAGTGAGGGTTTCGCGACCGAGGCGCAGCGGCAGGCGCGACTAGCGGCGGCTGCCGACGTGAACGGTGACGATCAACAGTTCATCGAGGCCGTCGCGGTGCCGTGGGACGCGGACGAAGGGTGAACCGGGGGGAGCTGTGGACCGTTGCCGGCGGGGTCTACGCGAGTAGGCCTCGACCCGCGTTGATCATCCAGGACGATCGATTCCGCGACACCGGCTCGGTGACAGTGCTACCGCTGACAACCACAGATGTTCCGGCCCAGTTCCTTCGAATCGCTGTCCCCGCCTCCGCGAGCACGGGCTTGGACCGGCGCAGTTACCTGATGATCGACAAACTCACCACAGTCCGCCGGGCGAACGTCGTGACCCGCCTTGGCCGCATCCCAACGGACCTTCTCGTCGACGTGGAGCGCGGGTTACTCGTGTTTCTGGGCATGGCTGACTGAGGGACAGCGGCGACCGCCAACTGGCGCATCGCTGGACTTTCGGGATTCACAGACCGTGTATATGGTTTCAGGAAGGCTAGTTCCGCAGTCATTGGTGAGGTGCAGATGATCGACCGGGATCTTTGGCGAATTTCGTTGATCGGTGGCGCGGCCGCGACGCTGATGTTGGGTGTCGGGATCGGGCAGTCGGTGGCGGCCTCGGACCTCACTGCAGCGCGGAACGAAGACGACACCGCCGTCGTCACGATCGTCAGCGACGATGACGATGAGGACGACACCCGTGACGACGATGATGTCCGAAACGATGACGACACTCGCCGGGACAACAACACCAACAACACGAACAACTCCCGCGACTACACCGGCAAGAGTCGGGCCTCGAACGACAGCACGCGGTCGAACTTCACGCCTGTGAGTCGTGATCGCGACCGCAGCCGTGGGGACAAGACGCGCGACTGGACCCGCGACGGTGGCGACCGGACCCGCGACTTCTCACGCAACCTGACCAACGACAAATCTCGCAACGACACCCGCTGATCGGTGGCCCCGGACACCGAGCGTTCGTGGAAGTTCGAACGCGGGGCAGAGGTTGTCCCCGGATGCACTGCGCTGGAGAAGCTGGGTGGGGGCCACGCCTACGAGGCATACGTGGCGTTCGACGGGCGACGCTACTGCCCGGTCGTGGTCAAGATCGTGCGACCGCACCTCGTGGCGGACGCTGGGACGCTTCGGGGACTGCGGCGCGAAGTGGATCTTGTCGGCCAGCTGAATCACCCCGTCGTCGTGCGGGGCTTCCACGCCGACGTGGGCGGTGACCGCCCGTACGTCGCGCTGGAGCATCTGCAGGGGCCGCGGCTCTCGACGTTGTTGCGCAAGTCCGGGTCGCTGCAGCGCGAGCAGTACCTACCGCTCGCGCTGCAGTTGAGCGCGGCACTGCACTACTTGGCGGCCGAGGGTGTGGTGCACCTGGACGTCAAGCCCAGCAACATCATCATGGGGCCGACTCCGCGGCTGATCGACTTCTCGGTGGCGCGCACCGCCGAAGCGGCTTCGGACTTGGTTGACGTTGTAGGTACCGATCGCTATCTCGCCCCGGAGCAAGCCGAGCCCCCCGCATCTCCGGGACCGGCGGCCGATGTCTGGGGGCTGGGTGTGACGCTGTTCGAGTCAGTGAACGGCGAACGACCGTTCCCCGATGGTGTCAAGGACGACGAGGCCGATCCGGCGCAGCGGTGGCCCCAACTGGAGGCGGACCCCCGGCCGTTCACCCGCGACGCTCCCACTGAGGTGGTGGACGTGATCAGCGCGTGCCTGGCTCGGGATCCCGCGGATCGCCCGACTCCGGCGGCCATCTTCGAGGCGATGGAGCCGCTGGTTCACCACCTACCCAAGCCGCGGCTGGGTGCCTTCCGGCCCAGCAGTCGCCTGCGCTGACGTTCGCCACGAGGCAGTCGACAGCGCCCATCCGATCAGTGCGCCGGTGACCACGAGTGCCGCCAGGGTCAGGGTCATCGCCGTCGGGAGATCGCTATCGCCCATCTCCCAACCCGGTGCAGCGGGTGCTCCGCCCGGGCGATTCATGACGGCCACCAGCGCCAGTGGTGTCGCCGCTAGTGCGGCGGAGCGCAGTGCTGCAGCGACGGGTGCTTCCCGGCTGACCCAGCCGGCGACGATCATCCCGCTGATCAGCAGAGCCCAGCCGGCCATCATCGAAGCGTCCGGTTGCTCCTGTGGCCGTCGGAGCGTTCCCCTGGCCCACATCGGTGATGCGACGAGCACGAGCG
>CAZCRC010000099.1:0-7438 GCA_964500995.1 uncultured Actinomycetes bacterium | reverse complement strand
ACGGAGCGATGCGCCATCGCCGGTGCCGGTCGACCCCTACCGGGGGACCGGATACCCGACTGCTCCCGCAAGTGGTGCGCGCCGGGTGGCCCCGGCCGTCGTCGATTCGCCGATGCCGGACAACGGGTTGACTGGTGAGTTGGAACGACTGACGAGCCTGCACGAGCGCGGCGCCCTGACCGATGCCGAGTTCGCCGCCGCCAAGAAGCGCCTGCTGGAAGGGGAGTGAGGGCCGATGTCCGACAGTGACACCTCGAAACTCGTGATGCTGGTCCTGAGCCTGCTCGCCATCGCCGTGGGCATCCTGATCGGACTGCGGGTGTTCGGCGCCGTCTGATCCCCACGTGGGCTGCGACGGCGGGGGGCAATGGGAGGATGGGGCAGTGAGTTCGCGCACTATCGGCAATGTTCTGGCTGGGCGCTATGCGTCCGATGCGGTCGCCACCCTGTGGTCCCCGGAGTACAAGATCGGGTTGGAGCGCCGCCTATGGGTGGCTGTCCTGAAAGCCCAGCAGGAGTTGGGCATCCCCGTGCCCGACGCTGCCGCCGCCGACTATTCGGCGCACCTGGACGACGTGGACCTGGCGTCGATCGCGGA
The DNA here is from genome assembly GCA_964500995.1 of uncultured Actinomycetes bacterium. GTDB lineage: Bacteria > Actinomycetota > Actinomycetes > S36-B12 > CAIWTL01. The sequence goes on along the minus strand of CAZCRC010000099.1, from coordinate 6,840 downwards.
CCGGGAGCGCATCACCAAACACGACGTCAAAGCCCGCATCGAGGAGTTCAACGATCTCGCCGGGCACGAGCAGATCCACAAGGGCATGACCAGCCGGGATCTGACCGAGAACGTCGAACAGTTGCAGGTCCGGGAATCCCTGGTGATCATCCGGGACAAAGCCGTGGCGGCGCTCGCAATGCTGGCCGACCTCGCCACGCTGTACCGCGACCTGCCCATGGCCGGCCGCTCCCACAACGTCGCGGCGCAGATGACGACACTCGGCAAACGCTTTGCCAGTGCGGCCGACGAACTGCTGATCGGGGTGCAGCGGATCGAGGAACTCATCGCCCGCTACCCACTGCGTGGCATCAAGGGTCCGATGGGGACCGCCCAGGACATGCTCGACCTACTGGACCAGGACCCGGCCAAACTCGCCGAACTGGAGCGCAGCGTCGCCACCCACCTGGGATTCAGCGAGGTCATGGACTCCGTCGGTCAGGTCTACCCGCGATCCCTGGACGCCGATGTTCTCGGCGCCCTGACGCAGTTGGCGTCGGGTCCGTCGAGCCTGGCCGTCACGATCCGACTGATGGCCGGACACGAACTCGCCACTGAGGGTTTTCAGCCGGGCCAGGTCGGATCGTCGGCGATGCCGCACAAGATGAACGCGCGGTCCTGCGAACGCATCAACGGGTTCATGGTGCTGCTTCGCGGCTACAACACGATGGCCGCGGATCTGGCCGGGAGCCAGTGGAACGAAGGCGATGTCTCGTGCTCGGTCGTGCGTCGGGTCATGCTGCCGGACGCCTTCTTCACCGTTGACGGCTTGTTCGAGACGTTCCTGGTGGTCCTTCGCGACTTCGGTGCGTTCCCCGCCGTCGTCGGCGAGGAACGGGATCGGTATCTGCCGTTCCTGGCGACGACGAAGGTGCTGATGGCAGCGGTGCGAAACGGTGTGGGACGTGAGACCGCGCACGAGGCCATCAAGGAGAACGCGGTTGCCGTGGCATTGGCCATGCGCGAGAACGGTGTCGGGAACGATCTGCTCGACCGACTGGCGGCCGATCCGCGGTTGGGGCTGTCGCGCGCCGACCTCGATCAGGCGTTGGCCGATCCGCTGTCGTTCACCGGTGCCGCGGGGGGCCAGGTGGACACCATCGTGGCCCGGGTCGCGGACCTGGTGCAGCGCTACCCGGGAGCCTCGGACTACGGCGCCGGGGAGATCCTGTAGTCATGGCGTCCGCACTGGTCGACGGAATGCGGCCCCTCGAACTCGGGTCACCTGGTTCGATGCGACAGCACCTCACCGCACTGGTCCTGGCAGGTCAGAAGGTGGCCTGCTTCGGGCTGATGGCTGAGTACCGCGACGAAGGGGAGGCGTTGGAGCACGTGGGCGAGCGCATGGCGTTGGTCGATGATCACGATGCTCGGATCGCCACGATCGAGGTCACTGAGGTCCGCGAACTGGCGCTGGGTCAGGTGACCTGGGCCGAGGTCGAGGCCGAGGGTGAAGGATTCGCCGACATCGCGGCGTGGCGGCAGGGCCACGAGGACTTCTGGCGCACTGAGGGAAGAACCGTCACCGATGCCACGGAACTGGGCTGGGTCAGGTTCCGCGTCGTCGTCCCACGTCCGCTGCTTCCGCCCCGGCCCACGGCAGGTGACCTGGGTCTGCCCGAGGGGTACGAGCACGTGTACGGGGGCAAGGTGCGGGATCTGTTCCGCACTCCGACCGGTGATCTGCTCGTGGTCGCCAGTGACCGCATCTCGGCCTATGACTGGGTGCTGCCGACACCGATCCCGGACAAGGGTCGCATCCTGACGCAGATGAGCCTGTGGTGGTTCGATCACCTATCGGATCTGGTGGCCAACCACATCGTGAGTGCGGAGATTCCAGGTTCGGCGGGTGGGCGCGCGGTCGTGTGTCGCAATCTGGAGATGCTGCCGGTGGAGTGCGTCGTGCGCGGCTACCTGACCGGCTCCGGACTCAGTGACTATCGCGCCACCGGGTCGATCTGTGGAGTCGAACTGCCCGGCGGTCTCGTGGACGGGTCTCGGCTGCCGGAGCCGATCTTCACCCCCGCCACCAAGGCGGCGATCGGCGATCATGACGAGAACGTGGCATTCGATCACGTCGTCGACGTGGTGGGCGCCGATCTGGCCGACCAACTGCGTGACACGTCGATCGCGATCTACGCCCGCGCCGAAGCCACCGCCCGCGAACGGGGCATCATCTTGGCGGACACGAAGTTCGAGTTCGGTCTGGCGGACGGGCAACTCATCCTTGCCGACGAAGTGCTGACGCCTGATTCGTCACGCTACTGGCCAGCCGATCAATGGCAGCCCGGGCAGGCGCAACCCTCGTTCGACAAGCAGTTCGTGCGCGACTGGCTTGCGTCGCCGGCGTCCGGTTGGGACCGGGCTGGAAGTGACCCTCCCCCGGCGCTGCCCGACGAGATCGTCGAACAAACCCGCGGCAAGTACATCGAGGCGTTCGAACGCGTCACGGGGACGCCCTTCGCGTCCTGACCGGGCGATCAGACCACGACCGCGGGGCAGCGACACTACTCTGCCGTTCATGCTGCCTTCCATGTTGGCGATCCTCGCGGGTCTGGTTCTGCTCGTCGCGGGCGGTGAAGTGCTGGTCCGTGGTGCCAGCAACATCGCCGCGGCGATCGGGATGTCCCCGCTGGTCGTGGGCTTGACGGTCGTGTCGTTCGCGACGTCAGCTCCGGAGTTCGCCGTCACGATGAAGTCCGTGGCCGCCGGCTCCCCGGGGTTGGCCGTGGGTAACGTGGTCGGCAGCAACATCGCCAACATTCTGCTCGTGCTGGGTATCGCGGCGATCATCACGCCGTTGGCGGTCAAGTCTCGAGTGGTTCGATTCGACGTTCCCGTCATGATCGGGCTGTCGCTGATCGTCACGGTGATGGCGTTCAACGGAGTCATCGCCCGGTGGCAGGGTGCCATTCTGGTGGTCCTTCTGGCCGTCTACGTGATCTGGACGGTGCGCATCGGCCGTTCCGATCCGGAGGGCGAGAAGGAGAAACTCGACCCGGACTGGATCGACGGGGAGCTACGTCCGGAACCGGTCGCGGAGCGGTCCACGCGCAACATGCTGGCCAGCGTGGTCATGGTGGCCGTGGGAATCGGTGCGCTGGTGTTGGGTGCCTCGGTGCTGGTCTCGGGGGCGACCACCATCGCGTCGGCACTGGGTCTGAGTGATCTGGTGATCGGATTGACAATCATCGCGGTCGGGACGTCACTGCCGGAGATGGCTACGAGCATCGTTGCGGCACTGCGGGGGGAGCGGGACCTGGCCGTGGGCAATGCGGTCGGCTCGAACATCTTCAACCTCGGCGCGGTGCTCGGATTCGCGGCGATCCTGTCGCCCGACGGCATCGTGATCCCCGAGGGCGCCCAGAACCTGGACTTCCTGTTGATGACCGGCGTCGCGATCCTGTTGCTGCCCGTCGTCTACACCGGCTATGCGGTCGGCCGCTGGGAGGGCATCCTGTTCGTCAGCTACTACGTCGCCTACACGACGTACCTGCTGCTGATGTCGTCGGAGCACGAATCCCTGGCCCCGTTCAGCACGGTGATGCTCGCGTTCGTGATCCCGCTGACGTTCCTGTTCCTGATCGTGTTGGCGGTGGCGGAGCACTCCCGGCGGCACCGCCCCGACGTTCCGGCGCCACCGGAGGCCACGGCCGTCGAGTAGGCCACACGGCAGCGGGCCGCGCCCGGCATCCGGCCTATGATGGGTGGGCAAACGCAGCAATCACCTGTGAACAGGAGCCGTTGTGGCCCGTGTTGTCGTCGACGTCATGCTCAAGCCCGAGATCCTCGATCCGCAGGGCCGTGCCGTGCAGGGAGCCCTGACCCGGCTGGGCCTGTCCGGGGTCGCCGACGTGCGTCAGGGCAAGCGATTCGAGATCAGTCTCGACGGGGAACTGGATGCCGAGCGGGAAGTCGTGCTGAACCGGCTGGCCGAGGAGCTGCTGGCCAACCCCGTCATCGAGGACTACGTGCTCTCCGTCGCGGAGGACACACTGTGACCCGCATCGGGGTCATCACCTTCCCCGGATCGCTCGACGACGTCGACGTCCAGCGCGCCGTGCGCCTGGCGGGTGTCGAACCCGTCGCGCTGTGGCACGGTGACAGCTCGATCGGCGAGGTCGACGCCGTGGTCGTGCCGGGTGGGTTCTCTTACGGCGACTATCTGCGGTGTGGCGCCATTGCGCGGTTCGCGCCGATCATGGCTGATGTCATCCACCACGCTGCGGACGGACTACCCGTGCTGGGGATCTGCAACGGGTTCCAGATCCTGTGCGAGACCCATCTGCTGCCCGGCGTGCTGACCCGCAACGAGTCGCTGCACTACGTGTGCCGGGATCAGGCGCTGACGGTCACCCGCACTGACACACCCTGGACGAACGGCTACGAGTCGGGCGAGCGGATCGTCATCCCGGTCAAGCACGGCGAAGGCCGCTACGTCGCAGACGACGAGACACTCGCGATGCTCGAGGGTGAGGGCCTGATCGTGGTTCGCTACACCGACGGCAATCCGAACGGCTCGTTCCGGGACATCGCAGGAATCTCGAACTCGGCCGGCAACGTCGTCGGCCTGATGCCGCACCCGGAGCACGCCGTAGAAGACCTCACGGGAACCCCGGGGACCGACGGCGCCCGGTTCTTCAGCTCTGTGCTGCAGTCCCTGGTGGGGTGACCCGGTCGCCGGACAGCCGGGCGTGTGCTGACGCGATGGGGTCCAGCAGGTAGTGCTCGACTTCCGACGCATCGTCAGGAACGCGCCACTGCGCGGACGGCTGATCCGGTGCGTCAAGCCGTAGAGCCAGGGCGCGCAACCCCTGACTGGCCAGTGGCGCCAACCGAGTGGGTGGCTCCTGGGTCCCCGCGAGTTCGTGCCACCGCAGCAGTTGGGCGCTCACCAGCCGCAGGTCGGACATGATCGCGAGCGCGACCACGGGGTTGAGTTGATGGGCGACGGGTTCCTGACAGGCAGCCGCGGCGGCGGACTCAGCGCGCACCCGCGCAGTCAGGACCGCTTCGCGTGGCGCAGTCATGGCGTCACCCGCCCCAGTCAGAACGGCATCGCTGTAGCGGGCACCGCACCGGGCGAGTTCGGCGAGATCGCGGTGGACACTCGAGCCGGTCGCATGCGGCAGGATCAGGGCCGCGGCCAGCACGATGACCCCTGCGATCAGGGTGTCGAGCATGCGCCAGCCGGACAACTCGCGCACGGGTTCACCGGCCAGAGCCAACAGCAGGATGACGAAAGCCGTGATGCCCACGACCGCGATCGAGTAGTTCGCGAGCAGGAAGGCGCTCACCACGAGTGCGCCGATGCCGATGCCGATCGCGTGGATGATCTCGCCGGTGAACAGGTATGTCGCCAGGGTCGCGACCACGACGCCGACCAGAGTTCCACCCAGCCGCATGACGACGCGGCTCACCGTGCCCGCAAGGTCGGGCTTCGCGATCCAGGCGACGGTCAGCGGAATCCAGTACCCGGGCTCGCTGCGCAGGAGTTCGCCAATGATCGTGGCGACGGCAATGGCGGCTGCCAGTCGGATCGCGTGCCGGGCGAACAGGTCCGAGACGGTGAGGCTCTGGCGCAGCCGATGCAGTGGTGCTGCGAACAACGGCGCAGCCGGCCCAAGGTGGGCCCGTGATCGCACCGGCCAGTCCGCAGAGATCAGATCGGCCGCGCGGTCCACCGGATCGCGGACGCCGGTCACGAGTGGTGGCGGAACTCCGGCATCGAGTGCTCGCACCGCGGCGGTGTCCATGTCCTGGCGAGCCTGTGCGACGCGACCGCGGCGCCACGGTGCATCGAGCGCCTGCGCGACTGCCAGGAGCGCCATGCTTGCCTTGGTGCGCAACGCATCAGCCGCTGGAGTTGATTCCGTGTGCAGGGCGATCAGCCCTCGGCGCGATTCCTCTGCTGCGGTGATGAGGTGATCGGCCCAGGTCCGGGTGGTGCCGCGGGTGTCGCCTGATTCGACGAGGCTGTGGGCGGCGGTGGGCAGCAGGGCGAGCCCAGTCACCGAGATGGAGTGGTCCGGCCGCGCCGCCGCGAGCCCGATGCCGCGGTAGGCGGACGCGATCGTTGTGCGGAGCCCAACCAGGGTTCGTAGCGGCCAATCCGGCAGGATCGCGCACAGGTAGGCCGCTCCGCCTACGGCGAGCCAGCCCGCCGACTCGATGCCGGCGTCGAGGGGTCCGGGAGTTCCGGCGTAGATCGTGACCAGGACCAGGGTCATGACGCCGGCCAACGCGGTCCGCGGCCCGATCGTGCCCACGAAGCCGCAGACAGCCGCCACGGCCGCGCTGACGACCACGCGCAGCACGATCGAGTCGGCGATGAGTCCGCCCACGGCCACCCCCGCCATCAGGGCGAGCAGGGTCAGTGCCAGGTTCGTGAGGCGGTGGCGATCCGGATCCGGGGTGTCGGCGATGCCGATGAATGCCGCTCCCAAGGCCATCGCCACCGCGGCACTGGTGGTGCTCCAGACGAGTCCGGCCGCGACAACCATGGTCACGACGACCCCGGTCCGGATCCCTTGGCGCCATCGGATCCGGGCCCGATCGATCGTTACGGCGGCAGCGAGCGTGGCACGGGCCACGGTCCCAGCGCTGGCGGAGCTCACGCGAGTCAGTCTGGAGCGTTGCGCTGGCCCATGCCTGCCGGATCGCTCGAAGTCGGCCGTCAGTGGAGGGGTGGTTCGGGGTGGTCGGTGTGGGTGATGCCGGTGGGGGTGGTCCAGGTCCAGGACCCGTCGGGGTCGTCGTCGTTGGTTCTGATTCGCCAGCGTGAGTGGGTCTTCATCCGGT
>CAZCRC010000098.1:0-7454 GCA_964500995.1 uncultured Actinomycetes bacterium | reverse complement strand
CGGGCCGAGATCGAGCGCGTCGCACAGGGCGACTACGACGCCACCACCTCCCCGCTGCGCTACGCGCCCCACACGGCTGAGACTGTCACCGTCGAGAACTGGGATCGCGGCTACACCCGGCAAGAAGCGGTGTTCCCGGTCCCCGCCGTCGTGGCCGACAAGTACTGGCCGCCGGTGTCACGCATCGACCAGGCGTACGGCGACCGCAACCTGGTCTGCTCCTGCCCGCCGGTGGAGCAGTTCGCCGACGAGTCGTGACCGACGTCGAGACCATCCAACTGGGTGGCATCGCCGTCATCGCGATCGTGATCGCTGCGATCGCCCGCAACCGGGGGATCAACCCGTCGCTGCCGCTCCTGGCCGCAGGTCTGCTGGTCGGCATGCTGCCGTTCGGCCCCGATGCCCCCACGGACCCGGAGTTCGTCCTCGTGGTGGTGTTGGCACCGTTGGTGTTCGGCGAGGCGCTGTCCAGTTCGATCGTCGACCTCCGCCGGGTGTCCCGACCGGTGATGGCACTGGCCATCGGCCTGGTGGTCGTGGGTGCGTTCATCGTCGGGGGAGTCGCCGCGGCACTCCTGCCCGGGATGCCGCTCACGGCCGCCCTATGTCTGGGCGCGATCCTGGGCCCCACGGACGCCGTCGCCGTCGCCGCCACCGCGCGTGCCGTCTCGTTGCCGCGCCGCGTCGTGGACATCCTCGAAGGCGAGAGCCTGGTCAACGACGGCACCGCCCTGACGTTGCTGCGGGTCTTCGCCGTCGCTGCCGCCGCGGGCACTGTGACGGCCGGACAGGTCACCGTGATCATGCTCGAGAGCGTGCTCGGGGGAGCCCTGGTGGGAATCGTGGGCGGACTCCTCCTCGCCATGGTGATCCGCCGGTCGCGTGACACCACCGTGGCCAACGGCCTGATCCTGATCGCGCCCTTTCCCCTCTACGCGCTGGCCGAGCAGGTGGAGGGGTCCGGCATCCTGGCCGTCGTCGTCGCCGCGCTCATCCTGGCCCACGCCACGTCGTCCGCCGCCACCTACACGGGGCGGCTGCAGGCCACCATGTTGTGGCGAGCGATCATCTTCATCCTGCAGGCGTTGGCCTTCTTCCTCGTGGGCATCGATGTCCCATCGGTGATCCAGTCCCTGAGCAACCAGGAGCGCTCGCTGCTGTTCGTCGCAGTGCCCGTCATCCTGATCACGTTGATCGCCGCGCGGTTCCTGTTCGTGTTCGCCATGTCAGCCATCGCCAAGACCCGGACAACGCATCCACGCAGCTGGATCGTGGTCGCCTGGGCGGGCACCCGGGGACCGATCTCGGCTCTCGCCGCGTTCACATTGCCATTGACCACCGTCGACGGGGCACCCTTCCCGCAACGCGACCTGATCATCAGCATCACCTTCGGCGTGGTCGTGCTGTCACTCCTGCTCGCGCCCACCATGGGCCCCCTGGCGCGGGCCCTGAGGTTGCCGTCCGACGACGACACCGAAACGGTCCAACGCGTCCAACTGGCGCTGGCTCGTGCGTCGCTGGATCGCCTGGACGAGATCAGCCAGGCGCGAGACCGGGCCGAAGATCCCATCCCAGCCGAAACCGTGGATCAACTTCGTAGCAACGTCGAACGCCGGTTCGAGTTGCTCGCCCGCGCCCACGACGGCCATTCCGACGACGTCGCAACCCCGGAGTTGGTGCGGGAGTTGCGGCTGAGCATGGTCCACGCCGAGCAGGAGGAACTCCTACGGATGCGCGACGAGGAGGGTCTCCCGGACTCGGTCATGCGTACCTTCCAGAAGGAACTGGACGTCCGGGCGCGCGCGGTCCAGACCCTCTGACGCCGAACGACCTCAGGACCGACCCTGTTCGTCCTGCGCGTCGCTGAGCGCGGCCTGACCGACCGGGTCCGGGGTGAACCAGTCCGCCCACTGAACCGGGAATCCCGCCGAGCGAAGTGTCTCGACCACGCGGGTGTCATCGTCCCAGATCACGTCGATCTCGTAGTCGACAGCGATCCGCCGGTAGACGTCGAGTTTCACCTGCGGCGCGGGACGGAAGTCACCGCGTGGGCGCATGTACATCACGTCGGTGGGCAAGCCCAGGTCCGCCAGCCAGTTGCGGGTGGGTCGGCGCAAGTATTCGGGGCGACCAGTGACATAGACGATCGCGACGCCGCGGGTCACCAACTCCTGGACCCGCTGGATTCCCTCGGGAAGCGGCGGATCCCGGTGGGCCTGACTGAAGAAGCCCTTCCAGTTCTTCGGCCGCCCCGATACAAAATGCAGCCGGTGTGACGGGTCCGCCAGCACCCCGTCGATGTCGATGCCGGCGACTCGGGCGGGTTCGGAGGCCATGGCCCCACCGTAGGCGAACCGGCGCCCAGTAGAGTCACGGCATGGCTATGGACCCGCAGATCGTCATGAGCAGCTTTCCCCAGGTCGTCCCCATGGTGGGCACCCTGGGACTGGAGTTCACGGAGCTCCAATCCGACCGCGCCGTCATGGTGTTGCCGGATCAGGCGCCGTACCACAATCACGTCGCCGGCCCACATGCCGGTGCGATGTTCACCTTGGCCGAGTCCGCCTCGGGGGCACTGGTCTTCGTCAACTTCGGCGACCGGATGGGGGAGGCGACGCCGCTGGCCGTCGAAGCCACCATTCGCTACCTGAAGTTCGCCAAGGGCCAGGTGACGGCCACGGCCACGATGAACCGGGACCCTGCCGATGTCATCGCCGAACTCGATGCCGGCCAGCGACCCGAGTTCGCCGTCGATATCGCGATCACCACCGACGACGGGACTCAGACCGGTGCCATGACCGTGCTGTGGACCTTGAAGCCCAACCGCAAGTGACGTGGCGGCCGGGGGACCGGATCACCACTGCCGACGACTACCGCGCAAGCCTGCGGGGTCGAGGCCTTACCGTTCATCTGATGGGAGAACGGGTCCTCGAACCGTCCGATCACCCCGTTATCGCACCCTCCATCAACGCGATGGCGGCCAGTTACGAACTCGCGGAAACCGACCCCAGCTTGGCGGCCGCTGACTCCGAACTGATCGACGCCGCGGTCAACCGATTCCTACATGTGACGGGCAGCGTGGCCGACGTCGTCGCCCAGAACCACATGCAGCGGCGACTGGGCCAACTCACCGGCACCTGCTTTCAACGGTGTGTCGGTATGGACGCGATCAACGCCCTCTTCTCGCTGACGTACGACGTTGACGCCGAAGCAGGAACCGACTACCACGAGCGGTTTCGCACCTGGCTGGCTCAGATCCAGCGCTTGAACCTGGTCGTGGGTGGCGCCATGACCGACCCCAAAGGCAATCGATCCCTGCCGCCAAGCGGCCAGCACGACCCGGACCTGTTCGTGCGTGTGGTCGACCGACGCCCCGACGGCATCGTCCTGCGGGGTGCCAAGGTGCATCAGACCGGTGCGCTCAACTCCCACTGGATGATCGTCATGCCCACCATGCGGATGGCCGAGGCGGATCGGGACTACGCCGTGGCCGCGGCGCTCCCAGTGACGGCCCCCGGAATCACGTACGTCTACGGGCGCCAGTCCGGTGATGACCGAGCCGACCAAGTGATCGACTCCGGGAATGCGTGTTTTGCGGGGCAAGAGGTGACGGTCATCCTGGACGATGTCTTCGTCCCCACCGAGCACGTGTTCCTGGATGGAGAGTGGCAGTTCGCCGCCGAGCTCGTGGAGCGGTTCACGAGCTATCACCGCCGCTCTTACGTGTGCAAGACCGGTGTCGGTGATGTTCTGATCGGAGCCGCGGCTGAAGCAGCCACTCAGAATGGGGTCGCGGAGGCGTCGCACGTGCGCGACAAGTTGGTCGAGATGGTGCACCTGAACGAAACGATCTACGCCGCGGGTATCGCCTCGAGCCACCAGTCCTTCCGCCGTCCGGCGGGCAACTACGAGAACGACGGGCTGCTGGCCAACATCTGCAAGCACAACGTCACCCGCTTCCCCTACGAGATCGGTCGACTGGCGCAAGACCTGGCCGGGGGTCTGCTGGTGACGATGCCCGGCGAAGCGGAGTTCGACGACCCAGATCTCGGGCCGATCCTGACCAAGTACCTGAGCACCGGGCCGGAACACGACGTGGCGGACCGACGTCGCATCCTGCGCCTCATCGAAAACATGACCATGGGCCGAAACGCTGTCGGGTACCTCACCGAGTCGCTCCACGGAGCCGGTTCACCCCAGGCCCAGCGAGTCCAGATCGCACGCCAATCGGACCTGTCGGCCAAACGCGCGTTGGCACGCCGGTTGGCGCGAGTGACGTCAGCCGACGACTCCGACGTTCACCACTGAATCGGCCACCGCGGATATCCGAGCCAAGTATCGGCCGCCGCTACAGTGCAGTCGGCGCCGAACTCATCCACCGTCGCCTGGCATTCCTGCCACTCGGGATTGCGTCCCGGCAGCGCAGTGAACCCGAACTCGATCGTGTCTCCTGGGGCCAGGTATCCGTTCCACCCCAGGTTCTTCGCGCGGATACTGCCGCCACCGGACAGCGACTCGGCCCCCCACATTGACTCAACGCTGACATCGGCGGGGATCTCGACGACCCACCTGTCAGTCGCGGCCGTTCCCACGTTCGTCACCGACATGACGACCGACTGCCCACTGCCCCAGTCCCGCGCCACCCGGTAGGACAGACGCAAGGACGACTCGCCCATGCGTCCGTCAGCGGCTCCGGGAGCGGATGGCGTCGTGGTCGGCTGCGCCTCACCCGGCTCCTCGGATGTCGCACCCGACGGACTGGGCGAGGGCGACGAATCGCGTTGCGATGATGACGGGGACGCCGACGGCGAGAGGGTCGGTGCGGGCGGCTCAGCGGCCAGAACGTCGCATCCGGCCGGGGGACTGGCGCACCACGACGGCGTGAGGGAGCCCTCGGACAGGCGCACGAGCCTCAACTGCACCACGGTGGCGTCACCTGCGTGCACCAGTCGGTCGGAGGACAGCGTGAGTTGATCGGATTCCTGAACGGAGATGGCACCGGACACGCTCGACACGGGGTGGCTCAGCGGCAGCGTCACCCGCCAACCGTTCCAGTCCGTCGATGAGGTGTTCGTGATCGTCGCCACGACTGTAGGCCGCTCGCCGTCCTGGCTGACCTGCCAGCCGACTACCGCACCACCGTCGGTGGCCGCGGCGACGGAGGGCGTCGCGGCGAGCAACAACGCGCCGACTGCTCCCACCACCACCCCAGACCTCACCACAGCATGACCTTTCACGTCGGAACCCTGAGTGTAAGTCGTCGCGGAGTGTAATGACACCCGCTCCTTTGGGCCCAACTCGGCGATGGAGTCGCCGTCAGGAATGCAGTAGGCATGGGGACGTGTTCGACATCGTCCTCGTCCAGCCCCAGATCGCGCCCAACACCGGCAACATCATGCGGTTGTGCGCCAACACCAACGCGCGATTGCACCTGGTACGACCACTGGGCTTCAGTCTGTCCGATCGACTCTTGGCCCGCGCCGGACTGGACTATCGCGATCGGGCCACCGTTTCGGTCCACAACAGTTGGGAGGAACTGCAGATGGTGGTGGGGGAGAAGCGCCAGTTCGCTGTCGACACCGGCGGGATGCGCTCGTACACCGACGTCGCCTTCGCTGCGGATGATGTGCTCGTGTTCGGCGGTGAACCGGCCGGACTCCCGGCCGACATTCTCGAAGAGTTCGCACTCGACCAACGCATCCGCATCCCCATGGTCGCGACGAGTCGCAGTCTCAACCTGAGCAACGCTGTGGCTGTTGTGGCGTACGAAGCGTGGCGCCAGCACGGATTCGCTGGTGGCAACTGACGGTCAGGGCAGCGCGGGTACCGGGTTGCGGTACCGCCGCCATGAGTCGGCCGTGAAGATGATCAGTGCTAGCCACACCAGTCCGAACCCGAGCCAGCGACTCAGCGGCATGGGTTCGTTCAAGATCACGACCCCGATCAGGAACTGCAGCGTGGGAGCGATGTACTGGAGCAATCCCAATGTGATCAGGGGGATGCTCGTGGCCGCGGCGCCGAACAGCAGCAGGGGTGCGGCTGTGACGACACCGAGCCCCACCAGAAGCAATGCGTGACCCCACCCCTGGGTCGCGACGGTGGCCGAGCCCGCCACGGTCAACCACAGGACGTACCCAGCCGCGGGGATCACGAGCACGCTCGTCTCGAAGCCGAGGCTTTCGAACGCCGGCACATCGGCCTGCTTCTTCAGCAATCCATACCCGCCGAATGAGAACGCGAGCACGAGTGCGATCCATGGCACCCGACCGAACGACCACGTCAGCTGCGCCACTGCGATTGTCGCCAGGACAACAGCTACCAGCTGGGCGCGGTTGAGCCGCTCACCGAGGACCAGGATCCCCAACGCCACCGTCACCAACGGGTTGATGAAGTAGCCCAACGAGGTCTCGACCACCTGGTTCGACAGCACTCCGTAGACGTAGGTCAGCCAGTTGATCGACAGAGCCACCGCTGCGATCGACAGCAGCAACCGTTGCCTCGGGGTCAGCGAGAACATGCGAGTCAGCCGCCGCATGATCAGCAAAGCGGTCAGCACGATCAGAAGCGACCAAATGATCCGGTGCGCCAGGATCTCGCCAGGCTGGGCCGGCACCAGCAACGTGAAGTACAGCGGGAAGATCCCCCACAGCGTGTACGCGGCAGCTCCGAGCAGGATCCCGCGGCGTTCGGCTGTCACCCCGTGACGCTAACGCCTCACCGGACTCGACCGCGAAATTGACGGTGCCGGGAAGAGGATGACCCTCTTCCCGGCACCGTGCCGAACTGATCCGATCAGCCGTTGGCTGGCGTCTTACCGCCGCTCGCCTTCCACAGCGCGCGGGGATCCTTCGTCAGCAACTCGACGTTGCGGTCCTTGGCCACCCCGGGTCCACCGTGGTCGCACGTGCCGTCCGGACGCAACTTGCCGTCCGTCGTCGAGCAGAACTGGGGATCGTTGGCGGCCAGCAGGCGCGACAACGAAGCCAGTTCGGAGTTGCTCATCTTCATGGCGTCGGAACCTGGCGCAGGAGCCTTCACCGAGGACGCCGTGTTCAGGATCGTGCCGAAGATCGACAGTGTTCCATCCTTGTTGTCCATGAACTCGATCGTGCGGCTCTGCTGCGGGAAGTCCACATGCGACGCGGTGTTGATCTGCCAGAAACCGCCAGGCACCTGTCCGCCCTTGCGGTTGAACGCACGCACCGCATTGTGATGGGTGTGGCCGTTCACGTAGGCAACGACGTTCGGGTACTTCAGGAGCAGGTCCAGGACCGGCTTGTCCCCGGACATACCGAAGTGCAGCGGCTCGGAGTTCTGCGGGTCACTGTCACAACCGGCTTCCATCGGATCGGTACAGACGCCCGCTGCCTCGTCCGGAGTCGGATTGTCGAACGTCTCCAGCGTGTGGTGCGACGAGATGATCAACATCTTGTTCTTGCCACTGTCACGCTTGA